>NZ_JBEOPC010000002.1:0-138427 GCF_040309765.1 Psychrobacter sp. TB20-MNA-CIBAN-0197 | reverse complement strand
CGCTTAGAACGACTAAACTTACCATTTTTATCTGCAAATCGCCTAAAAAATAGTCTCTGTCAGTGCCAAGGTCGAATATTCAACACACCCTAGTAATAAATGACATCAATCAAAGACAATTTATGCAGTTTTTGTACAGAGGTATGACAAAATATTACACATAGATAGCGTCGTCTGGTCATAATAGTAACGATTGTCATAGATGACCGGTGAGCTATTTTTGTAATCGCTATAATTTTTTGCTTAAGGATAAAGTAAAAATATAATCAACTAGGAGTATAGCGTTTCAACAAACTTAGCTGTATGAACGGGCTTGTCGTCGTTATTAGTCGTTCAAGGTGTCAAAAGCGATTGTTATAAATCTTTAGTCACCAAGCGTTAATTAAAAGTCACTGATTATCAAAATAAAGTAGCAACATTTTTAAGTGATACTATATAATACATTATAACTATTCATTCAATTTGAGAGGAAATAATTATGCGTAACCAACTTATGATTGCAGCAGTAGCATCAGGTCTAGCTTTAAGCGGTTGTACTACTGATCCAAACACCGGACAGCAGCGTCTAAATAAAACTGCTTTAGGTACTCTAGCAGGTGCAGCAGGCGGCGCGGTAATCTCTAAAGCAACAGGCGGCGAAAAGACAGGTCGCGACGCTGCTATCGGTGCAGCTCTAGGCGCAGGCGTGGGCTATTACATGGAGCGTCAGGCCAAGCAGCTTGAGCAGCAAATGGCAGGCACTGGCGTTACTGTTGAGCAGAACCCAACGACAGGTGACATTGATCTAGTTATGCCAGGTAATATTACTTTCGGTTTTGATGATGCGACCTTAAGCCCTTCATTCAAGCCTACGCTTGATAAGCTGGCTTCTACTATGAATCAGTATAATAAAACAACGGTAAATATCGCTGGTCACACTGATAGTCGCGGTGCTGCTTCTTATAACATGGGTCTGTCAAGAGATCGCGCTTATTCAGTAGCGAACTATTTGAGCGCTCGCGGTGTAGCCTCTAACCGTATTAATGTCGTCGCTTACGGTGAATCGCGTCCAGTCGCTAACAACAACACAGATTCTGGCCGTCAGCAAAACCGCCGTGTTGAGTTAACTATCAACTCTCCACAGAGTGTCAACTAAGCCATAACATAAGGTTATAACTGGTTTATATCGTCTACTCAATAATTAAAAGTCAGCTTACGCTGGCTTTTTTTTGTTTAAAAAAACTTCTAACGGACATAAATTTGATATAAAAGCTGCGTAAAAGTGAATTAAAATCGGCTTAATTTATAGTTGATAATAGTTATCAATAACAATATAATTCGTAAACACTACTATTTTATATATAAGGTCTTACTAAGGATGCCCATTACTATCAATACCGCGCCGAACCGTAGAATCCTGCCCACGACTTTAGCAGCGGCTCTAGCGGGTTTATTGCTGCTATCAGGCTGTACCAAGCAGACCGATGAGGACGGGGTGGCAGCTGAGACACAAACCACGCAAACTGAGACTACCAATGCAGGGTCAGCAGCAGAGCAAGCGGGAATTGATAGGCTACTAGTCAGCTATGCAGATATGGCGCACGCCGCTTATAAAGACTCGCTTGAGACCGCAAAAGATTTACAAAATGCCGTCAACACGTATGTCGAGGCGCCTACTGAGGCGAATCTTGAGGCAGCAAAAGCGGCATATAAAGCAGCGCGTCAGCCGTATTCGCAGACTGAAATCTTCCGCTTTGATGAGGGTTTTGTCAGCGCTAATGATGAGCGTGAAATAGCTAGCGTCGATGGCTGGGAAGGGCAAGTCAATGCTTGGCCACTTGATGAGGCGCTCATTGATTATGTCAGCGATGATTATCAAGGCGAGTACAATAGCCAAGATAATATTATCAATAGCGATAGCATTGCAGTCGGCAGTATTCAACAAGATACCAGCGCAATTAGCCCTGATCTATTGGCTGAAATGAGCGAGATTGGCGGTAGCGAGGCCAATGTGACGACGGGCTATCATGCCATTGAGTTTCTGCTTTGGGGTCAAGATACTAATGGCGTCTCTGAAGGCGCAGGCAATCGTCCTGTTAGCGACTATCTGACTACTGAGGGCGAATGTACTAGCGGTGATACGGTTAATACCGATGCGAGTATATGTGAGCGCCGTGGTGAGTATCTAAAAGCGGCAACTCAATTGTTAGTCGATGATTTGAGCGCGATGGAAGCCGAGTGGCAGCCTGCGAGCGAAAATACTTTACGTAGTGACTTACTTGAGCGCCGCGGTGATAATGCACTGCGTCAGATCATGTATCAGATGGGTAGCCTTGCCTTGGGTGAGCTGGCCTCTGAGCGTATGCAAGTGGCCTTTGTCACCGGCTCGACTGAAGATGAGCATGAGTGCTTTAGTGACTTGACTCATCTAAGCTACGCTAACAATGCGCGCGGTATCCAAAATGTCTTTAATGGTACTTATAAAACCGTCGATGGTAAATCAGTGGGCGGCTATGGTGTCAAGCAGTATCTCGTTGATAAAGGTCAGACGGCCGAAGCTGATAAGCTCACTGCTGACTTTAAACGCGTAGAAGATGCCTTTAATGTGGTCGTTGAAAAAGGCGAAAACGAAGGCATTAAAGTCGATCAGATGATAGCGACCGTCGGTCAAGCAACCAAACACGGGATCACCGCTGAAGAGCAAAACAAGCGCCGCAGTTGGATCGAAAATAGTATCAATAGCTTACAAGAGCTGACCGCTGGTATCGAGAGTGCGGCCAAAGCGGTCGGTATTGATAACCTAGATGCTGATGCAGGCTCGCAGTTTTAGCGTCAAAACTTAGCATCAAAGCTTAGCATCAAAGCTTAGAATCAAAACTCTGCAGCATATTTGCTAAGTCAGTATGTATTGATAATAGCAATTTTGGTAAGCGCTTGATTTTGCTATACTGACATGGTTGCTGTCATGATAAAGCTATTGGTAGCGCTATCTAGGCGTTGATACAACAGGCACGTTGTCAACTGAGTTTGGCAACGTGTTTTTATTTAGATATATCCCCTGCTTAAAAAGCGTTTTGTATTCAGTATCTTATGCCACAACCCTTCCTACGAATAACCCATTAGGAAATAAGGTCACTTTATGAGTGTCATCTCATCAGTCTCAACACCAGTATCTAAACTAGTGAAGCTCAAGTCTGCACCATTCAATAAGGTATTAAATATAACGCTAAGCCTATCAGTACTGGCCTTAGTAGCTTGTCAGCCAGCAGAAAATATCTCGGACGAAAAGACTGTTTCAGAAAAAGAGACCATATCAGACTCAGCGCTATCTGCCGAGCGCACGCAAACCATAGAGCAGTTGGCAGGCGTGCCGATGCAGACTTTAGCGACCTTTGATCCGCAAGAGATTAAGCAGGGCGGCGACACTGGTATCACCATTACCAGTAGCGAGAGCTACTCAAAACCGTCTTCTAACTTGACGGCCTCGCGTAAAGGCGACTTTTTTATTGGGAATGCTTTTTTTAAGCAGCCTTGGGTGGTCGCGCCCGCTAGCACCGATAGCCGCGATGGTCTTGGCGCGTTATTCAACGTCGCCGCTTGTCAGTCCTGCCATGTCAAAGATGGCCGTGGTCACGCGCCGATGACTAGCGAAGATGATGCCGATAGCCTATTGATTCGTCTCGCTATGCCAGCGACAACTGATGAAGAGCGCCAGCAGCTGGGTAACTCCTTAATCGAAAAAATTGTGCATCCGATGTACGGCGGTCAGCTGCAAGATCGCGGTATTCAAGGCGTGCCGGCTGAGGCGCAAGTCACCGTGACTTGGACGGATAAACCAGTAACCTTTGCTGATGGTCATATCGAAACGCTACGTGCGCCAACTTTTGAATTGACCCATCCAGGCTACGGTGATTTTGATGATGAGCTTATGGTTTCACCAAGGGTAGCTTTGCCGATGATAGGGCTTGGCTTGCTTGAGCAAATCCCTGATGCCGATATCAAAAAACAAGCCGATAGTGAGGATAGAAATAACGATGGTATTCGCGGTACCTTTAATTGGGTTATGGATCCACAAACGGGCAAAACGGCACTGGGCCGCTTTGGCTGGAAAGCGGGGCAAACGAAGCTCTTAACCCAAAATCAGAGCGCCTTTAATGAAGATATGGGGCTGACCTCAAGGATTCGTCCTAATGAGTCTTGCACGCCGTTACAAACCGCTTGTCTTAACGCAACCACTGGCGCTGATGATCAAGGGGATGGCAAGTCGCCTGTCGAAGTCAGCGATGAGGTTGCCAGATTTGTGGAGTTTTATACTCGCAACTTAGCTGTGCCGCATCGCCGTGATGCTGATAGTGAGCTAGTACTAGCGGGTAAAAAACGCTTTTATGAGATCGGCTGTCAAAGTTGTCATACGCCCAGATATGAGCTACCAAAAACGGACGATGATCATCTTGAGCAGCATGGACAAGTGATTTATCCTTATACCGATTTGCTCTTGCATGACATGGGCGATGATCTTGCCGATCGGACGATCGCCGGCGCATTGCCGCCAAAGGATGCGCAAGTTGAGTTCCTAGCCAACTCCTATCAGTGGCGCACGCCTGCGCTCTGGGGCATAGGCCTTGCGCAAACGGTCGATCCGCAAGCGACGTTTTTGCATGATGGACGGGCGCGCACGCTGATGGAGGCGGTGCTCTGGCATGGCGGCGAAGCGCAGAGTCAACAACAAACAGTGCTAAAACTTGATAAACAAGGCCGAGCTGAGCTTAACGCTTTTTTAAAGTCGTTATAGTCAGTACAGTCTAAATATACCGAGAAAAATATGAAAAATAACACCAATCCTTTATTAGTGATGGCATTATCGGCATTGAGTGCAGGCATACTTATCAGCTGCGTCAAACCCGCCGATGACAAGCCCGCCACTGACAACGACCGCCCAAAAGTGGTCGAAGAAAATAGCGCGACAACAGAGACAACCGGTGCAGCTGCTAGCGCTTCAGCTGACATTACCCCTGTAGAGATTAGCGCGGAGACCGAAGAAACCTACCTCACTCATGTCGCCGATGATCTGATCATTCCCGCTTACGCGGACGCCGCTCAACACAGTGCAAGCTTGCATAAGTTAGCGAAAAAACACTGCCAGCAAGCGCCTGTCAGTGGTATTGAGCTACAAGAGCTGCGCAATCAATGGCTCGTATTAGCGCAAGCATGGGCCAGTGCCGAGATGATTAACTTTGGCCCCGCAACTGAGAGCATGAGCAATCTATATATTAACTATTATCCTGATGAGCGCGGTCTGGTGCATGACGGCGTCGCTGAGCTAATAGCGGCCAATCCAAATTTGACCAAAGCGCAGCTCGCTGATGAAAGCGCTATTGTCCAAGGTGTGCCGGGTTTAGAGGAGGTCTTGTATGCCAATGATAGCTTAGATGCCGCGCAGTGCGCTTATATCATTGGTGCCAGTAGCGCTTTGGCGGATCGTCTAACAGCGATCGAAAATAATTGGCGTAGTGATGCCGTCCAGCTACTCGCTATCGATAAAACTGCCAATAGCGATCAAGGCCTCAATCAGTGGTTCAACTCGTTGCTATCCATGATTGAGACCACCAAGTCGAGCGCTATTGATCAGCCCTTAGGCCTCACAGGTACCGCCAAAGGTCACGTGCCAGCAGCTACAGCAGGGCAAAGCCGCGCGATCATTAATGCTAAGCTTGCAACCTTAAACAAAGCGCTGACAGATCCGGTACTCAGCGCCATCTTGAATAGTAAAAAAGAGAGCGTCGTCGGTAATAATCTATCGACTTCCTTGGCGCAGACCACGACTTTGCTCGCGCAAATGCCTGAGGACATAACCCAAGCGGACAAGGCCGATCAGCAGCAGTTGCTTGAGCAGATGGCAGAGATTACCCGAGTCATCAAACGCCAACTGATTCCTACGCTTGGCATACGTGTTGGTTTCAATAGCACCGACGGAGACTAGAATTTTGGTGGTTAAGCTAAGGGTTTATCGTTTTATAAATAATGAGTCAAAGACTTATGATAGCTGACTACAAAACTACGAGAAATAGTAATGCAAAATAAAACGTCGAATCCGGCTTCTAATGACTTTTTGAGAACTCTATCCGCGACTGTGACTGCGACAGCGGCGATAGTTGGCGTGCATCATTATTATCGTAAGCAGCGACAGCCAGAAGCGCGTTTGCAAGACTATGTGATTGGCATCAGCGCTAAAATGCATTCATCAGCACCACTACCGCGCCTACAGTACGCTTATCAGCAAGCAAAGTTGGCTTATCAAAATTATCCTGATAATAGCGCGCAAGCGGTAATTATTGAGGATAAGGCAAATGCGCTAGCTGAACGTCATACCACCACTATGTTACCGCGCCCAGTCTGCTGGGTGAGCGGAGTGGCAGCAATGCCTAAAAGCGTAAGCTTGGCTAATAGCAAAAACACGCACAATGACAATGATCATGACTTTGGCGTCGTCGGTATCGACGCTGATCGGCAACTCGTCTGGCAAACCACTATGCCTGAGCGCGTGCACGATATCGTGGTGCAGCCTATGGCTACCAAAAACACCCAATCGCGCGATGTGGTCGTCATGGGTCGCCGTCCTAGTGAAGGCTTTTGGGTGCTAGATACCGCAAAGGGGCAAGTCAAACACACTATCAAAGCCGCTACCGATCGGCACTTTTATGGTCATGCTTGCTATAGTTCGGATGGCGCCCAGCTATATATTACCGAAAACGATACGGTCAGCTTAGAGGGTAAAATAGGCATTTATAACGCTGCTAATGGCTATCAAAAAACGGGCGAATTTGACTCACATGGTATCGGTCCGCATGAGCTGATTATGCATCCTGATGGCGAGACTTTAATCGTCGCTAATGGCGGTATCAAAACCGAGCAGGCCTCGCGCGAGGAGCTAAATCTAGACAGCATGCAGCCGTCTTTGGTTTATCTCAATCGCTATACAGGCAAGCTCCTAGAGCAAATCACCCCTGAGCATAATCAGATGAGTATTCGTCATCTGGCTATACATAATGACGGCACAGTGATGATAGGGGTGCAGTTTCAAGGCGAGCGGCATATTAATGTGCCGTTAGTGCTGACGCATCAGCGCGGAGACGCAGACTTTGCACCTTTATTTATGCCAAATAACCAATGGCAGCGCTTCCATCAGTATATCGCTAGCGTCGCGGTTAACAGCGAGCGTAATCTACTCTGTGTGACCACGCCTATCGGCGGCTGCGCGGCTATTTATGACGTAACCACCCGCCAGCTGATAGACTCAGTGCCCTTGCCTGATTGTGCAGGCGCGTCAGTGCGCGTAGGCGAGCAAGGCGGTTTTATTGTCAGCGATGGGCAAGGGCAGATAACGACTTTACTGACCCCTGATCGCACTGCTATCACTACTGATAGCGTGACGCACAAAATGTCTTTTGACAATCATTTGCAGGCACTTTTATGAGAGTGCTCCGTGCCTAGCCAAAACCTCATTGATAAACATAGGACGCCTTTATTGCAAAGCGCTATCGAGCGTTTGGCGGCAGCTAATATTGAGCTGCAAATCAGTAAAAAACGCGTTAAAAACATCAACTTTCGGCTAAAACCCAATCTCTTAACCGTCTCTGTGCCAGTATCTGTAAGCACCATACAAATGGCGCAGTTTATCGATAAGCGTGTCGCGTGGGCATTAGCGCACCATCCGCAAGTGCTAGAAAATTACCAACGTAAACAGCAGCGACAATCCCAAGCTGGTTTACCTAAACTCGCTGAACCTTTATGGTTATGGGGCGAGCAGCAGGACTTTATACTCAGTCACGATAAAAAAATCGCGCTTTATCGTCAGCAGCTTTTACAAGTTATGCCAGCGCTGTTTGAGAAGTGGCAGCCAATAGTTGGGGCAGAAGCGGCAGAGACGCGTATTAAAAAAATGCACACGCGTTGGGGCAGTTGCAATACGCGCGCACGCCGTATTTGGCTATCAGTATACTTGCCTGCTTATCCTATAGAGTGCTGCGAGTACGTCATCGTCCATGAGTTATGTCATCTACATCATGCTAATCACAGCCGTGAGTTTTGGCAAACGGTAGCCACAGCGATGCCGGAATATAAACAGTGGCATGATACATTAGCAGGTAAAGACGGGACGTTAGATTAATTATCGAAATCTTTGTTTTGTTTGTCTCATGTGTTTTAGAAAAAGGCTAGGTTATGGATAACGTTAATCAATTCAAGTTTTGGCAGCAGCGCTACGAAACCGACAGTATCGGTTGGGATATGAGACAGGTATCACCGCCGCTCAAAGCCTATATCGACCAATTACCTGAGTCGGCAAAGCATGATGCTATCTTAGTGCCGGGCGCGGGCAATGCTTATGAAGTCGGTTATCTTTATGAGCAAGGATTTACTAACGTCACGTTATTAGACTTTGCGCCTGCGCCGATTGCCGACTTTGCTAGACGTTATCCTAACTTTACATCTGAGCACTTAGTCTGCGCCGACTTTTTTGAATTATCACCTGAGCGCTATCAGTTTGACTGGGCGCTTGAGCAGACGTTTTTTTGTGCGATAAACCCGCAGCGCCGTGACGAATATGTACAGCAGATGGCCGGTTTATTAAAGCCAAAAGGTAAGCTAGTAGGGTTGCTATTTGATAGGGGTTTTGACCATACTCATCCACCGTTTGGCGGTGACGTCGAAGAGTATAAGCAGCGCTTTGAGTCGCATTTTGCTATTGAAATCATGGAGCCTTGCTATAACTCTCACCCTGCGCGCCAAGGCAGTGAGCTATTTATTAAGCTGCAAGCAAAGTAAGCTCGCGTTGGATGTTCGCTCGTGCTGGCGTCTCAAGCCGCTCATAGTAATAGCAAGTTAGATAAAGCGTTGGATGGGCCAATAGTTTGTTTAATACCGCCATTCTTCCTGTACGATATTCGGCTAATGACACATGGCTATACTCTTGTCGCACCGATTTAGCGTATTCTTCATACTCAGGCCAACTTGCGCCTAAAACAGATAAATCCATATCGAGCAAATAGGCGGCGTCAAGGTCGGCATGGTCAGTAAGCTGATGATCTGCAGTCATCATTATTAGGTCGTAAATACGTTTAACCTGTTTAGAGGTCAAATATTTATCTAAGACTTGCACTGCATACTCAGCGCTTTTTAGCTCATTATCATTACGTATCGGCGCATAAATCACGTCATGATAAAACAATGCTAAGGCAATAATAGCCGGCTGCTGTAGCTTATGGTTAATCTGCTCAAACTGACAAAAAAGCTGCTGCAAATGTGTGAGCGTATGATAAGCGCGAGTAGACTCATTGTAACGATTGGCGATATCCTGCCAAAGCGCATGAGCTTGCGCAGGCTTAATATCGCTATTTGTAGCCGATAGTAGATGCTTCTCAAAGCATTGACTAAGACGAGAGCTGGTTTGCAAGAGGTCGGTCATATTTGCTTAGCTCTTATTGGCCGCTTCTTCTAATGCTTGTTTAAACACATTACCCAGTAGATTTACGTCATCGACACGAGCGTAGTTTAGACGCGTGACAAAGGCAATGTGACGATGCGGTCCGGCCTCGGCAAGTGGCACAGCGACCGCGTTTTGGTTATGTAGATGCAGCTGATCGAGCGCCATTTCAGGGACCAGCGTTGTACCCATATTCGCTAGCGCCATCTGAATTAGGGTGTTTAGACTGGCATCAGAAAAACTTGATTTCATCTCAGCGCGATCGAAATGACAGACGGATAAGGTCTGATCAGTTAAGCAGTGACCCTCGCCCAATAGCATCAGATTCGCGGTCGCTAGCTCATCTGAGCTAATGCTATCAAGCTTGGCGTGTACATCATCATTGGGGAATACCGCAAAAAAGTTCTCTGACCAAAACTCGAAGCTGTGTAGTCCATCGACCGCATAAGGCAGTGCAATAATAGCGGTATCGATATGACCATAGCGCACTTGTTCGAGCAAGCGCTCGGTTTGCTGCTCAACGATCGTCATGCGAAATTCAGGATGATGCGCGCGAAGAGCGGGCAAGACTTTAGGCAATAGATACGGCGCAATGGTCGGAATGATGCCAACCGTCATCGGATAAGCTAGCGGCGCTTGATGACTATGAGCGCGAGTCGTAAGATCATTGACCTCAGAAAATATACGCTGGGCGCGTGTCAAGATATCTTGCCCGATAGGGGTAATCAGCACTTGCTTGTTATTACGCTCAAATATTTGCGTATCGAGCTGCTTTTCTAGCTCTGCGATACCGAGACTCAGCGCAGACTGTGAAATATTACAGTCTTCAGCAGCGCGCTTGAAGTGACGATGCTTGGCAACGGCCAAGGCAAACTCGAGTTGACGTAAAGTAATCATAGGGACTCTCTAATACCATTTATATAAAATTCTTCGGAAGTATTGGTTTATCTTATCGCTCACAAACCGATAGATATAGCCGCTTTACGTATCATTATTTTACAAATAACAGCGGATAGAATAGTTTAACAAGATTAATAAAACAAAACATCAAATTAAAAACTTTTAACTGGATTAACCATGAAATTCGCGTATAGTTTGTCTTGTAACCCAGATAGGTAAAGCTGGCAGCAATATTAATTGAACAATTAATTATTAGCAGTCGCTTACATGATACTATAATGTAGGTCGCTTTATGACTTTAGCTCCTACATAGAAATCATCGATTAACTATCATTATCTTGTAACCATAAACTTCACAAAAAGGAGCCACTCATGGCCGCTATTATTAATCAAGAAATCCCAGAGTTTTCAACCGAAGCGTTTGTAAATGGTGAGTTCAAAACTATCACCTCAGACGACGTCAAAGGCAATTGGGCTGTATTCATGTTTTATCCACATGACTTCACGTTTGTTTGCCCAACTGAGCTTGAAGACATGGCAAACCATTATCAAGAGCTAAAAGACTTAGGCGTAGAAGTGTACTCAGTATCAACTGACACGCATTTTGTGCACAAAGCATGGCACGACTCTTCAGAAGCGATTGGCAAAGTCACTTTCCCAATGTTGGGTGATGGCACTGGTAAAATCACTCGTGGTTTTAACATCATGATCGAAGAAGACAACGCAGCGCTTCGTGGTACTTTCATCGTTGATCCAGATGGCCTCATCAAAGTTGCTGAAATTCATGACCTAGGTATCGGCCGTAGTGCAAAAGATGTGGTACGTAAAGTAAAAGCCGCTCAGTACGTTCGTGACAACGACGGTGAAGTATGTCCAGCCGCTTGGGAGCAAGGTCAAGCAACCCTAAAACCAAGCCTAGATTTGGTTGGTAAAATCTAAGTAGTTGATACACTATTGAGATAACTTTATAGCACTGATCATTACTTATATTTGACCAGTATTATAGATGAAGACCCTATTAGCAGATGCTGATAGGGTCTTTTTTTACATCTCATCCACAGGCTGACACCAGATTTTACCCAATGTTTATCTTAGGTTATTTATGCTGATAATAAAGCCCTCATCAGCATAGTGTGATGAGGGCTTTCATATCGTTATCTACTACTCTCTATCACCAAAAATCTTTATAACCTAAAAAAAGTTTTTATTGGTTTTAAATCGTCATTAAACATGTGACTGTAGTTGGTTTTTCTCAATGACTCTATAAATCTCATCTTTGAGTTGCAGCTTTCGTCGTTTCATCTGTTCAATCTCATCGTCCCAGCTCGCTTGCGTGACGCGGTCTTTTTCTAGCCTATTAATTTGCTCGTCGAGCTGAGTATGCTCATCAAATATCACCGCGAAGTGGCTATCTTTTTGTCTAAGCTCGTCAATAATCTCTCTATTATCTTGCAGGGTATCAGTCTTTCTCATGTTTTCATCCTTGTTAGTAAGCGTCAAGTCGTTATAAACGACCGTCCACGCATAATGATTAAAACCATTAATGAATTTAAGACTCTAAAGCGCCAAGAGTTACTGGTATAAAGGCACTGCATTTATTAGAGTGACTACTCCTAAAAACAGTCGTTTTTCTTAGCACTTCTCTCGATTGTAGCGAAATAACAGGGTGGGTTCTAGGGTGATTTATTAATAATAGGTTTAAATTACTAGATGATATATATCTTATGATTTGTTTTATAAAACATATGGTTTGACTTTATCCGCTTGTCCATGGTCCTAAAACGTCCGATAATAGCTTTATCAACAGTTAGGGGCATAAGAGTAATAGCGTATTAGCCAGCTAAGAATAAAGCTGAATTAGCCCAATACTTTAACTTTAAGCAAATGAACTTAGTATTTTTTATATTATGAAAATAAGGATTGATTATGATAGACCAAAGTTTATTAGATGCAGTAAAAAGCTATAGCGAAAATATGACTCGTCCTATTAGCTTCGTACTAGGTACAGGCGAGCACGAAAAGCGCGCTGAGCTAGTTGATTTTTTGACCAAAATCGCTGGAACAACGGATAAGATTAAGTTTGAGCTGGACCAAGCAGACTATATCGATAGCAGCTTACCAAGCCCAATCAGCTTTGCAGTACGTAGTCATATCGATGGTGAAGTTGTCGATAACGGTATCGTCTTTAGTGGTATTCCAGGCGGTCACGAATTTACTTCACTGATTTTAGCTATTTTGCAGGCCGGCGGTCATACGCTCAAACTTGACGAAGGTATCCAGAAGCTCGTGAAGCGCTTTAATAAGCCGCTAGAGTTTCAGACTTATGTATCGTTATCTTGCCACAGTTGCCCAGAAGTAGTGCAGGCATTAAATCAGTTCGCCCTACTAAACGATAATATCAGTAACGAGATGATCGATGGCGCACTGTTCCAAGAGCAAGTCGAAGCCAATAATATTCAGGGCGTGCCCGCCGTATTCTTAAACGGTAAACCGTTCGCTAATGGTCTTATCGATACCGCTAAACTGATTGAGAAGCTACAAGAGCAGTTCCCTGATCTACTAAGCGAGGGCGGCGATGATAGCGAGCAACTAGAGCAGCAAGACGTCACGATCATTGGTGCCGGTCCCGCTGGTGTTGCCGCCGCGATTTATACCGCGCGTAAGGGTCTAAAAGTCGCTATGGTGGCTGATCGTATCGGTGGTCAGGTCAAAGACACGCAGGACATCGAGAACCTGATCTCTGTACCGTTGACTACGGGTAACGAGTTGTCAGCCAACTTTGAAAAACACTTGCGTGAGTACAACATTACCCTAAAAGAGCACGTCAGTGTCAAAGAAATCGGTGAGACGGTCGAGGAAAATTACAGCATTCATCTAAACACCGGTGAGAGCTTTGAGACGCGCAGTATCATCCTTGCGACTGGCGCGCAGTGGCGTAAGCTTGGTGTACCAGGCGAAGAAGAAAACATCGGTCAAGGCGTGGCTTACTGTGCTCACTGTGATGGCCCGTTCTTTAAAGGTAAAGACATCGCCGTCATCGGTGGTGGTAACTCAGGTGTCGAGGCAGCACTGGACTTAGCGGGTATTGTCAATCATGTGACGGTGCTTGAGTTTGCAGACGACCTCAAAGCCGATCAGGTGCTGATTAATAAAGCCAAAGAAAAAGACAATATCGAGTTTATCACCAATGCGGCCACTCAAGAGATCAAAGCGACTGACAATAAGGTAACGTCTATCGTTTATCAAGATCGCAGCACCGGTGAGACCCATGAGCGCGATTTGTCAGGGGTGTTTGTTCAGATTGGTCTTGTGCCAAACACGGATTTTGTCAAAGGCTTTGTCGATCTAAATCGCTTTGGTGAGATTGAAATTGATGAGCGCTGCCGCACTGACCGCAAAGGCATCTTTGCTTGTGGTGACGTGACCACAGTCCCCTTTAAGCAGATCAATATTGCTATGGGCGAAGGTAGTAAAGCCGCCTTAAGTGCATTTGAATACTTGGTTATGCAGTAAGTTTACGCTTAATATCAAAGAGCCCACTCTCAAGCATAGCTTGAGTGGCTCAGCCCTAAAAACCGTCTCCCAGACGGTTTTTTTAACGGTCTTCGGGGCGAGGGTAGTAAAGCCGCCTTAAGTGCATTTGAGTATTTGGTGATGCAGTAAGTGATATATGAGCTTTAAACATAAACCACCTCTTTTGAGGTGGTTTTTTTTATGGATTTTATATAAGGATTAATCTGTCATAGAAAAGCGTTTATTTAATCGACAAAATAAGGTAGCTTTTATTCAAAAAAGTAGTATTGTTGGTATTAGAGCGCATTTCTACTGTAATGCTTTTGATGCAATACCAGTATCAAAAAACCTACCGAGGCATCATTTAATTTGAGGAAGCAGCCATGGGATATATTGAAGCATTTTTTACTCAAATTGGCGACTTAACATGGGGTTGGGCGCTCATCCCAATGCTCATAATTTTTGGACTATTATTTACTATTGTAGGTAGGTTTGCCCAATTTAGATATTTTAAGCGCATGTTTAAGGTATTTAAGACGGATGAGGTAGGAGACGAGGGTATTTCCGCTCGTCAGGCCTTGCTGGTCTCTATCGGTGGACGTGTCGGTGGCGGTAATATCGCGGGCGTTGCCGTGGCCATTTCTTTGGGTGGTCCGGGAGCTGTATTTTGGATGTGGGTCGTCGCCTTGATTGGCATGATGACCAGTATTGTTGAGTGTAGTTTGGCTCAGCTCTATAAGCGTAAAGATGCTGATGGGAATTTTCGCGGTGGTCCTGCGACTTATATCTTACATGGCTTGGGTAAAGATTATCGTTGGCTCGCGGTCATTTATGCTATCTCCTTGCTATTGTCTTTTTCCATTGGGTTTGTGGCGTTCCAAGGTAATACGGTTGCCGGTTCTGCGCTTGAAAGCTTTGGGATTGAGCGTTGGATATCGGGCGTAGTATTGGTGATTGCAGGTGGCTTTATTGTCTTTGGCGGCATCCAGCGTATTGCTAAAGTCGCCGATGTGGTCATTCCTGTGATGGCGCTCATCTATATCGCTATGGCGCTTATTATCATAGGGCTGAACTTTACAGAATTACCGGCATTGTTGGTTTTGATTGTAAAAAATGCTTTTGGTATCGAGTCTGTCGTGGGCGGTGGTATTGGTGTGGCGATTGAGCAAGGTATGAAGCGTGGCCTCTTCTCTAATGAGGCAGGTTTGGGCTCTGCGCCCAATGTTGCAGCCACTGCGTATGCCACGCATCCTGTGAGCCAAGGTATCTCGCAGTCGTTATCGGTGTTCATTGATACGATTGTAGTGTGTAGTGCAACGGCGTTTATGATTTTATTGAGCGGAGTATATCAGTCAGGGGCTGAAGTAGATGGTATTGTACTGGCGCAGCAAGCATTGAGTAATCAGCTTGGCGATTGGTCACAGTATATCTTGACCATAGCGTTATTGTTATTCGCCCTCAGCTCTATTATGTATAATTATTATATGGGCGAAAATGCGATTAACTTTTTGGTCAAAAAGAATATCAAAATGGCGACTTTGGTCTTACGCATTGTGGTTATTGCGATATTATTCGTCGGTGCAGTTGCGCCAGCGGCAACCACTGTGTTCTTCTTCGCTGATCCTCTCATGGGCGTACTGGCGCTAGCCAACTTATTGGCATTGATTATGTTATTCCCGCGAGCCAAGCGTTTGCTCAATGACTTTGCAAGACAATTAAAAGCTGGGGTCAAAGAGCCTTTATTCGATGCGCAAGAGTATGAGAAGTTGGATATTGACCTCAGCGCTTGGGGTAAAGAGGCGGTGAAAGAAGCATTGGATCAGAAGAAATAGTCTGAGTAATGCAGTAGGTTTTATATTGGTTCTTAAAAATTAGCCATCTCTTTTGAGGTGGTTTTTTTCATAAACTTTGTAGCTCATTACGCCATGCGTTTCTAGCCAACTGTGTTTGAGACATAGTGCCAAACACACATAATCGATTCACGCTCTCAAACCGCCCCTGTCATACAACGGATTAAATAATAGACTGCTATTGACCTATAAGCCCATTTAAGCAACTATAGTCGTGCTGATAGCAACTGACCGCATATCCCTTTTGCAAAATAAAAAATAAGACGCTGATTTATGAATTTTGTCCATTACACCTTAAAAACCTAGCTGCATCTGCTTGAGTTAGAATATCGAGATGGCCATAACGGCAAACGCCCATTCAGATCTGAACGGGCGTTTTTTATTACTATCATATGAGGTGCTTATGAATACTATCAATCATCTAATAAATCCATCTGCTTCGCCGCTTCATAAATGCCGGTTGAGCGATTGCCCGTACGGCAAAAGATTAAGATCGGCTGCTCAGCTTGATTAAAAAAGTCGGCAAACTCTTCGACATGGTTTTGATTGAGCTCACTACCGGCAAACGAGATCTCTTTATAGGCCAGTCCTGCCTCCTTTGCAGCGGCCTCAATATCAGCGCTGGTCGGTTGGTTGGGTTCTTCGCCATCAGGACGGTTATTGATAATGGTCTTAAAGCCGTTTTCGGCGATCATAGGCACTTGGTCTGGGGTGATTTGACCGGTGATACTGATTTGGTGGCTCATGCGAGCTCCTTTTTTATTGTCGATATTAAAGGTTGAAAGGTTTAAGGAATAAAATAGTCAATAAGCAGGGTAGAGAGTAGGATGAATAGCGTTAAAATAAAAGATACGCTATGTAACGGTTATAGTAGACCTTGCATCAAGGCGCTCTGATATAAGAGTTTGGCGCGTACGCCCGTGCCGCAAAACATTAATATCGGCTTGGGGCAGGCATGATAAAAGCGCGCGAACTGCTCGACGGTCAGCGTACTTAGACGCTCATCATCGAACGGCAGATACTCATAAGCCAAATTAGCTTGCTCACTAGCACTTGCTAAATCAAGGCTTGTCGGCTGGCTCACCTGTTCATCATCAGGGCGAATATTGATGACTGAGCGATAGCCAAGCTGGGCAAGTTTCGCGCATTGCGATGGGTATATTTGCTTATAAATCGTAAGATTGTCAGTCATAATTTCAGTCGGTTATCTAGATAAAGTTGAATAAGGCCAAACGTGGTAAGTGACGTAAGTAACGGTGTATTGTCAAATAATATGCAACATAAGATATAAGACTATAATAGCAATAAAGTATCACCATTACTAAAAAACTGAATGATTACAGATCTTTTAGCGCGTTTACCGCCGCATTGGTACTCAAAAACACTTGCCCTGACAGCTCAGTAATCAGCGGCGTATGCTCAATCTTATCCATTACAGGCCCTTTGATAAAGCTAAAATGCAGATGCTTATCATCAGCGGCAAGCTCTCTATTTAAGGTAATCAGCATCTCTTGCGCGGTGAGGTCAATATGATTGACCGCTGACATAATCAGGATAATCTCACGGGCGTCGCTATAGTCCTTGGTCGCTTGCAGAATGCGGCGATGGATAGAGTCGGTATTACCAAAGAATAAACTCTCATCGATACGTATCATCAATAGATGCTCATAAGTGACGACGCTATGACGATGAATATTGCGAAAGTGTCCAGTCTCCGCCAATTGCCCAACGATAGCCACGTGCGGATGACTCGACTGCCAAATTAGGCTAGCAAAAGATACCATTAGGCCGATGACTAGACCGGTATTAAGACCAAATATCAACACCCCTGCAAAAGCGGCGATAAAGCTCGCGGCATCTAAGCGATCGCGCTGCCAAGCCGATTTTAAGGTTGCGATATCGATTAGCCCGATAATAGAGGCCATGATGATAGCGCCAAGAATCGCATAAGGCAATGGCGCCAGCACATCACCAAAAAATAGCAAAGCTGCGACCATGACGGCTACGGTGACAAAGCTTGCCAGTTGCGTCCTAGCGCCTGAGTCGGCATTGATAGCTGTGCGCGAAAAGCCGCCAGCTACTGCAAAGCTCTGAAACAGGCCACCTGCAATATTCGCCAGTCCCAAGCCGGTCAGCTCGCGATTGGCATCGAAGCGCTCATCGCGCAGTCGGGCATAGGTACTGGCCACTGAGCTACTAGAGACGAAGACAATCAGCGCCATCAGTCCTGCGGTTGGTAGCAGATTAGCCGCTTCACGCCAGTCTGGCAGATGCGGTAGCGTTAAGCTTGGCAGACCATGCGGAATGCTACCGATAGTGGCGACGTTATGTGCGGACCAGTGACCGATGACACTCAAGATAATAGCAACTATTAATAAAATAAGCGGAAACAAGCGCTCCGCCCATTTAGCCTGCCTAGCTGAGAGCCAAGAGCGCCAAAGCCACTTGCCGCCATAACGGTTGGCGACTAGTAATACAAAGGAGATGACACCTATCAATAAGGTTAGCGGGTGTAGCTGCTGCGCGAACTGCTGTATGCTTGACAAGTAGCCGATCAAGCTATTACCAGTGACTGGGATAGCGGTGAGGTATTTGAGCTGACTGACAAAGATGAGTACTGCTGCGCCGCTGATGAAGCCTGCGGAGACCCCGCGGCTAATAAACTGCATAATCCAGCCAAGCTTAAGCCTGCCTGCAATCCATAATAACGCGCCTACCATGAGGGCGAGCAGGCTTGCCATAAGCACATATTGCTCCGCCCCTTGATCACCATAAGTGCTCAAAGCGCTTGCGGTCATAATCGCAGTGATCGCCACCGGGCCGACCGCTTGTACATTGCTCGAGCCGATCCACGCGTAGACGATAACGGGCACGATAGCCGCGTACAGACCATACACAGGGGGCAGGCCGGCGAGCACCGCATAACCTAAGCTCTGCGGAATGACTAATATGCCGACTACCAGTCCGGCAATCACATCAGCAGGCAGGGTGGCAAACGAATAGTGACGCAGCCAAGCGGGTATGAGACGAGTGGCAATAGAGGCCATATCAGTACGCCATTATCCTAATACAGTGTTGCTTATACAGTGGCAAATGGGAGCGACAAAGAGCTTAGCGTTCATTCATACTCTCAAAGCTATTTGGCACAAAAGCGCTCATATAGCAGCTGCAGTACTGCCAGAGCATCGTCGCTGGCGATACGGTAGTAAATCTGCTTACCTTCGCGGCGCGTCGCCACTAGCTCGTCTTTACGCAAGATGCCAAGCTGCTGCGATAGGCTTGGTTGACCGACACCGACCAACGTCTCAAGCTCGCTTACGCAGTACTCACCTTGGGTCAACTGACATAGCAGCAATAAGCGATCGGGGTGCGATAGCGACTTGAGTAGCTTGCTGGCTTGCTGTGAAGACTGCTGCATTTGTTTGGCTAAGTCAATCGCTGCCAAATCCTGCGTGGTATCGTCCGCTGTATGGATCGATGACCTCTTATCTAAGGTAGAAGTAGTCAAGTAATCTCCTTGGGATATCACGATTATCTTATTGATATAAATTGAGCCATTATCAAAGATTGATTATCTATATTCTAACATTAATCAGCTAAGACGCTTTATAATAAACTACATTATAATAAATTACATTATATAAATTTATAAATAGTAGTATAGATGTTATATTACCGTTATAGAGCTAAGTGTTATAAAAATAATAAACAATCAGCTTTTAACGAATCATCAATAAACGAGGTAAGCATGCAAGTACATTCTTTTTTACATCAAGATACCGAAACTTATACTCATGTCTTAGCAGATAGCGCGCATCAGCTCTGCGCTATTATCGATCCGGTATTGGACTTTGATCCCAAGTCGGGGAGTACCAGCACAGATAGCATCGATGAAGTGCTTGAGTTTGTGCGCGAGCAGAACTGGCAGCTGGTCTATATTATCGAGACTCATGCGCATGCTGATCATATGTCAGCGGCCATTCATGTCAAAGATGAGCTTGGCGGCCAGTTGGTTATCGGTAAATATATCACTGAAGTACAAAAGATATTTAAGCAAGTCTATAACTTCGATACGAGCTTTCGCACCGATGCCAGCCAGTTCGATATCTTGACCGATGAGGCGACGGTTCTGACTTTAGGTGATATCGCCATTACCGTGATGCACGTACCTGGGCATACACCTGCAGATATGGCTTATGTGGCGACTGATAGTGACAAGAGTGTCGTGTTTGTCGGCGATACTATCTTTGCCCCAGACGTCGGCACGGCTCGCTGCGACTTCCCTGGCGGCGATGCCAAGACGCTGTATCACTCTATCCAGAAGCTGTTGTCGCTACCCGAGGAGACGATGATTTATCTGTGTCATGACTATCCTAGTCAAGGTCGGCAGCATTGTCCTAGTACCACTGTTGCTGCGCAAAAGCGCGGTAATATTCATGTCAAAGACGGTATCAATGAAGCGGAGTTTGTACAGATGCGCGAGCGCCGCGATGCCACCCTTGCCATGCCAAGATTAATTATCCCCTCAGTACAGGTCAATATCGATGCTGGGCAGTTGCCAAAGCCTGAGTCCAATGGTACTCGTTATCTAAAAGTGCCTATTAATGCGCTAGGCTAATCGCTAAAATGACAACTGACCCAAGCCAATTCGAGGAAGCACACCATGAATATTTATCAGCATTATGTACTCCCGAAGATGATCGATATGGCGTGCGGTACCGGACAAGTGATGAAAGCGCGCGCCAATATCGTGCCGCAAGCGACAGGAGAGGTGCTAGAGATCGGCATCGGTAGCGGTCTGAATTTAGAGTTTTATGATGCCAGCCAAGTGACCTCTATCATCGGAATCGATCCTGCTGCGCAGATGCAGGCGTTAGCTGATAAACGGGCCGCACAGATGGCTATTCCGATTGAGATCATCGCCGCGGATATCTATGAGATTGATGCAGAACACGCGCGTTTTGATACTATCGTCATGACTTTTACGCTTTGTAGCATTGATGATCCGATACCGGCGCTAACAGAGATGGCGCGGCTACTCAAACCTGAAGGTCGGCTGCTATTTTGTGAGCATGGTCTTGCACCTGATGCGAGCGTCAAGCGTTGGCAGCGCCGTCTGACGCCGCTATGGAAGCCTATGGCGGGTGGCTGTCATTTAGACCGTGATATTGCTGCACTGATTACAGCGGGCGGTTTTACTCTTGAGGAGTTAAATGAGGAATACTTACCCGGACCCAAGCCTATGAGTTATGTCTATAGCGGCTCGGCTAAGAAAAAGCTATAGAAGGAAATTTGTACAAATATTAGAATAATAATTTGAGCTAAGTTTTTTCATTTGCAAGATATAAAACTAATAAAAGAAAATTAATAAAGAAGGACTTAAATTATGAGTACTGAGAGTTTACATATCGTTTGCCCTAATTGCCAAGCGACCAATCGTCTGCCAAACGATCGCCTTAGCGCAGCGCCCAACTGTGGTAAATGCGCCAAGCCTTTACTGACAGCAAGCCCGCAGGAGCTAACTGCGCAAACGGTAAATAAAGTCATTCAAAAAAATGAAGTGTTGACAGTGGTCGACTTTTGGGCAAGTTGGTGTCAGCCGTGCTTGATGATGGCACCGCAGTTTAAAGAGGCGGCAGGGCAACTGCCGCAAGTGGTGTTTGCTAAGCTGCAAACGGACAAGTACGAGCAAGCAGCGGCGCCTTATAACATTCGCAGTCTACCGACGATGGTGGCGTTTAGAGGCGGGAAAGAAGTCGCTCGCCAGTCAGGAGCGCTGCCTAGAGATCAGATTGTGCAGTGGGTGCAAAGCTTGCAAGGATAGCGCTTAACTTAATACTCAATACATTCAAAACCACATAAAAAGCCAATACGTGGATAGCGTATTGGCTTTTTGCTAAAAGAGTCATTAATTATCTATAAGTCAAAATAGACATCAAAGAGAGCTTACTCTCCATAAATCTTAATACCATTGGCAAAGGTACAGCGTTTTATACGTGCCGTTTGAATGATAGCGTCGGCTTCACCGTATAGACGCGATAGCTTCGCATCACGCGCTTTACTATCGTTACTTCGACCCACGCCAAAGCTAATATTAGGCGAGATACCCCAGCGTCCAGCAGAGATACCGACGCCGACTCCTGATGCCGACAGGCTCGATTGCTGCTTTTGCGTCGCATTGACATAGCGCTCAACGCGATTGTACTCTTGAGCGAGCGCTTGACAGTCGTAGCTTTGATAAGTGCTTGGCGGCACATACTGCGGGGTGAGATTGCCACTGGTTGCACAGCCCGAAAGCGTAAAGATGCCAGCGGTGGCAAGTAACGCTGTTGCGGTAAAGGTTTTCATAAAAACTCCGTTGAACCAGTAGGAGGTATTTAAGATAGCAAATATAGCGAGCTTATGATATTAAAATAAGTTTGCAGGTTTCGCATACGCCAAGATGACAATCCCTATATAAGCGACGCCGGCGATAAGAATACCGACTTTACTTTGAGTTGGCGCAGCATTGATATTGAAAGATTTGGCGCTAGCACTGATTGCGGCGACTAAGAGTATAATTTTGGCAAACACCCACTGTACAGGTGCGTTCACACTCATCAATTGCATCAGCATCCAAGCCCCTGTGACTATCACTAAGGCATATAATATGTGATTGGCAATCTTAACCGGACGCGGCGCGCGGCGATTAGCGCTTAACACCAAAACGCTCTGGTAAATAAATAGCCCAATCAATATAAATACTAATAGCATGTGTAGATGTTTCATTGAATCTTATTCCTTGTAGAGTAAGCTCAGCACTAGTCAGTCTAAGCGAATCTAGCGCAGTGACAGCGCTTATTTATTTTGTCCTGCACATAGCGGGCTCTCAGGGCTTTGGGTTTGCTGTTGCCACTCAGTAGGGGTGTAAGCGTAGATCGCAAGCGCATGCACAGTACCGCCTTGCGAGGTTAGCAGTGGATCTACCAGCTGATAGACAAGCTGATGGCGCGCAACCAAACGCTTGCCTGCAAAGGCTTCACTAACTAGCGTTAGCTTGAAGTGACTCTCTTTACCGTCAAAGTAACCAGCATGATTCATTGACTCATTGACTAAGTCTAGATATTGCGGCTGTAACTCTTGCAGCTTGTCTTCAAGGGCGATAGCAGTAGGGGCGGTAGTCGTCATAACAGTCCTTCAATAGTCAACACTGTGCTGATTTGATAAAAATAGATGGAAGCATTATACCAGAGCAAAGCTGACAAGTGCTAAACGCGCTCTTTGTCAAACTATTAGGATACTGCTCTTTTATGAGACTGCTTTTTATAACAGAAACAGCAGTCACAAAAAAACAGGGCATGAATGTATCCAAGCCCTGTTGTTAAGACTGTTCGAATTAACCACTAACGGCGCGTTTTTTGATACAGTGGCATCACTTTAGGCATTAATGCCTGCATTTGTGAGATACGTGTACTGCTTGCCGGGTGAGTACTCAAAAACTGAGGTGGCTCACCTTGACTAGCGCGCTGCATTTTTTGCCATAAGGTGATAGCCGCTTGCGGGTTGTAACCAGCACGTGCCATTAGCTCAAGTCCGATTTGGTCAGCCTCAGACTCTTGGGTGCGGCTATGCGGACGGCTCAAACCAAGATCACCGGCAAGACCCGCTAGCTGCGCTTGACCTTGCGAGAGACCAAAGACACTTGCAGCAAGGCCAATACCAGTCTGCGTGGCATATTCGCGAGAAATACGTTCACGAGAATGCTCACGTAGCGCGTGTGATATCTCATGACCCATAATGGCAGCAATCTCATCATCAGTTAGGTTCAAGCGATCGATAATGCCAGAATAAAACAGGATTTTACCGCCTGGTAATACCGAAGCGTTGAGCTGCTGTGACTTAATGGTATGAACCTCCCAGTTCCACTGAGCAGCATCAGGACGATAAACACTAACTTGACCGACTAAGCGATTAGCAATTCTTTTTAGGCGTTGTAACTGTGCTGGATTGGTATCTAATACCCGCTCTTGACGCGCTTTTTGTAGCACTTGATTGTAGCTTTTGGCAGAGAGTTGTAGCACCTCTTCATCAGAGACCAGTAATAGCTGCTGACGATCGACGCCGACAGCGCCTGTATTGGTAGTGCTCGTACAGCCAACCAGTCCCAGTGTCGATAATGAAGCCGCCATCAGTGACGTAGTGAGCAATTTTTTCATAATAAACATCCTCGCTGTTAATAATTAATACTTATTAAAATAATACAAAGTTAAAGTCTCGCAAATCTAATCTAAGATATGCCATAGTATAATAAGCCTACTGTCACAAGACTAGTGCAGTAAAAGTAACATTACTACGTGCAAATGTAAGTACATCTCTGTCATAAATAATAGGTGATAGCTGGATAGAGCCTAAAGGTTATAAAAAGATCCCAGCTAAACTTAAAAGATGCGCTAATAAATAATCGCTAGATTATCAAAGAGATAACTGAATATTCGGCAGTTTAGCGGTGCCAAACGTAATTAAAACAAGCAAAATTTAAAAAAATATATTGACACCAGCAAAATAGTTGCTAAAATAGCCATCCTATCGAGACGTAGTCATTAATATTTATTAACGATACGCTTTGATTTATGCGGGATTAGCTCAGTGGTAGAGCATAACCTTGCCAAGGTTGGGGTCGAGAGTTCGAATCTCTTATCCCGCTCCAAATATGGCTACTGTCTTTTATACAAGACATAGCAAAAACCCTCACTATTATATAAATAGTGAGGGTTTTTTTTGTCTGTGTTTTGCGAATTTTTCTAAAAGAATCTGATATAAAAATAATGAGAAGCAATACTCAGAAGTGCTAAGGCTACAAAAGTCAGTCAACTTGCCATATCTACTTGAGGTTCGCACGGCATAATAAATGAGTAACTTTTAAAGCGATATCTGCAATATAAGTTTTCGATCTACAGACTTAAGATAGTCGTTAATACAAGCCTACCTAATAATAAATCCTAATTAAAATAGGAGCTTTTTATGCCAGAATTTAAAGAAAAAAGCTTTGATGAGCTGTTTGACCTGTCCGGCAAGACCGCTATCGTCACTGGCGGCGGCGTGCAGACTCTGAGTTAAATAAATAAAACTTTATCAGATCTTATATTTCACCCAGCAGCGCCATATATTTTTAAAGAGTATTGACTACAGTAGTTACTCTAAGCCGTTTGTTTATTTTTGCCGCCCATTAAGCTATTGACCACCCAAGCTGGGCCAATTAATAAGAACTGCAAATCTTCAAAAAAAGAGGGTTTTTTGCCTTCGATTTTATGACCGACAAACTGACCGATCCAAGCAACCACGAAGATACTAGCCCAGACCTTAAAACCGATAGGTAGTACTGCCATTACTGATAAGCAAATCAAGATAAAGATACCCATCGCTAAAAATAATGGCGTTGAGAGCTGCATATAAAATAGCAGCACTAAGGCACTAAGCACTAAGGTAATCCAAACCGATAGCGACATACCCATGCCTAAGATACTGACAAAAATAGTCGGCACTGCCATCCAGTGGATTTTTTTATTGATTAAGTTTTGGTGACTGACCGAATATTCGCTAAGCCACTGCTCAAGCGAGCGTTTCGATAAACGTTTTTTATTACGAGACATCCTAACCTCCTTGTTAGTCATTTGATGAATAGAATTAAAGAGCTGCGATATCTTTAGTTGTAGCATTATTTATAGTGCTCTACCACTTTATCGCGTAGACCCTCGCGTCATAACCGCTTGCTTTAACCGTTATTATGACGCTTTAGCGGCGTCTTGTTCGCTGCGATACCACTCGTAAAGCCCGACAAAAGAGTTGACTTGATAAACCATCGTTTGAATCGCAAAGATATAATTGCCTGACATCAGATTGACTGTGAGCCATACGAAGTTGGAGATAATCCACAACCACCAGTTAAACGAGTAGCGTAATATCATCGCTGCTTGGGCGGTGATAGAGAGAATAAAAGCGATGACGTTTATCCAAAAAAAGGAGATAAACCCTAAAAATAAACTACTGTCATTTTCGACGACGGCATAGCCGTAGCTGGCGAGTAGCGCGTTCACCGTGGGGAAAAGTGCTAAGCCGATGATCATAAAGGTAATGGTAATCAGCCAAACCCACTTATTGGCGGATTTGGGTATCATATCGCCGTCAGCATCGGTATTCTTTGACCAATAAAACAGACCGTAAAGGTGGGTGAAAAAGTTAAATAGTGGCGCGAGCATCAGACCAACGGAGCCGGCCGTACCTTGTACCACCACTTCACCAGCGGTCGCCGCCATACCAAAACCGTTGCCTGCGACGTTTTTGCGAAAGGATAACGACACCACGCAGATCAGACCAATAAAAGACACCGCTAAATAAAACCAGTCCAAAGTGCTGTGCTCAGTGGTGAGCCAAAACCCCGCACTCAGCGCTAAGACTCCTGAGATAAACCAGATAATGATCCATTGTAACGACCATTTGCCAGTGATATTGTCCAGTAACTGAATGCGCATAGAGTGGTTGTCCTTTAAGTCTGAGGTTAGTTATTAAATCGTTTATGAGGCTTGTTAGAGTCGTAGAGCTATAGGGTTGTGACGTTATAAATAGCGCTGCTGTTATCTCGTCTATTCTACAAAGCTTTGCCGTAGATATACTTATCGATAAATGCCACAGCCTCATGATAACGAGTATCGTAATTTGGCGCGTCGATAAGGTGCGGCTCAATGTTATGGCGAGCAAAGATGTCTAATAGCAGCTGCTCGAAGCGGCCGCGAGCTTCCGCGCTACCTAGCGAGCGCATACCGTCATCGACCCAAGGTGTATTATTATCGAGCATCACCGTATAGTCTAACCGAAACTCATTAATACAAGCGTCAACGAAAGGATGAGTACGGCCTTCATACTCTTCACAGAACGCTTGCGTAGTCACAAAGTCAGTATCAACGATAGTCACCGGCGCGGTCGCATTGATCTTAGCTTGGCGAATAGCCTCGGCATGATCAAGCGCGATAGGGCCGTAATCGCTATATTGCAGACCAAGCTCACTACCACCCAGGTCAGTCACGACATAAAGTCTACCCATCTCTAGCGCAAAGCTTGCGCCGTAGTAATTGGCAAGCTTATGTACCAAAGTGGTTTTGCCTGAGCTCTCACCGCCGACGATAGCGACAGTCTTGGTATAGTTGGCACGCGCTATTGGATGAATCGCGGCCCAATTTGCGATAGGGTGGCTTGCGATGGCATAAGAGTTAAACTCTGACTGTAGCGGTGTCGTTAAGACCGGCATGCTCAGTTGAGACTTGACCGCCTCTTGCGCGATAGGATGATTCTCTGCGACAAATAATGCGGTATCATCAGGTAGCTCTAACTCATGGGCGATATAAGTGAGTTTGGCCTGAGTTTCAGTGACATCGATAGCAACATCGCTAAAATCATCATGGATAGGTAGCGCAATCTCCTCAGAGATATGCAGATGAATAAAGGGCAAGTCCGCACAAGCCATCTGTAGCCAGCGCGCTTTGTCCTTTAAGGTAATATCAAAATCTGGATGCGGCGCCGGATGGGAAGTGATAACGATATAAAGGCTTTTGACTTGTCCTGCTGCTGCTAAGATACTGCGCATTTGTCCTAAATGTAGTGGCTGAAAATGCCCAATCATTAAACCGGAATCAATCATTATATCTCCTATCTAACTTCATCATATAAACGGCGCTGTTTGTGCGTTAAATTAATAGCATGGTATAAAGCTTTGGACGTAGATACAGGTGAGTTATTGTAAAAGTTTGAAAAATGAGTAGCGAAAGCAGGCAAGTTGTTGAAATTAATAATAATCGTCGCAAATAAGCATCTCAGTAAACTCAGCGAAAAGAACCCGTAACATGGCCTTTTTTGAAACATTTTGAAATAACTATTTAAAATCAGGCAGTTACCGCGCTTTATGACAGATTACGGCAACTTTGATTATCATAAAGTCACAAAGCACGCTTAAAGCATCAACAGATAAATAGCGAATACTTGCTATACTTATTTACAAGTTAAATCGCTCGAGAAGGAGTACAAACTTTGAGTAAGTTAGTTAAACTGCATCGTTCGCGAAACAATAAAATGATCGCAGGTGTCATGGGCGGTATCGCTCAGTATTTAGGATGGTCACCGACTTGGGTAAGAGTGTTGTTTGTTATTATCTCTTCACTTAGTGCAGCAGTCCCAGGGATTTTGATTTACATCATATTATGGATTGTTATGCCAAAAGCAACTCCTCAGTCCTATCAGTAGTTAGATGTAGTGAAAGAAGTACCCATTTTAAAGTTACTAAAGCTAAAAATATCAAATTTAAAAGTATTTGGGTTAAACAAGTACTACAGTTCTAAAAGTAATGCAGTCAAAATAAACAGTAACGCTTAAACCTATAATAATAAAAATAGAGTAGCGATAGTGTCTTATAAAAAACAAAAAGCCTGATACAACAGGATACCGGTATCACACTTTTCCTCCTGCCCAGATGCTTACGCATTTGGGTATTTTTTTGTTGTGCCGTGTATACTGATTTATGCGCTGCTGATTTATGCACTGATGTAGTGAGTTCATTGTAAAAACGATATAGCGGGATTGGGATGCTTTTGTTTAACTATTAGTTATGCAGCATCTGTCTGCATAGGCACAGCACGCCAGTAAAATTCATACCCGTTCCGCGCCTAAAAACTATCTCTCTACTTTATTTAGAATTGACTATACCTGTCATCATCGGTTGAACTTTAATACGCGACGCCTAGCCAGCGTAGATATTACATATGATGCTATAGGTAATACTATAAATATAGTTACTGTATATATGGATAAAATGGCAATTTTTTAGTAAGGTAAGCAGGTTAATAGAGGCGTAGCCGAACAAGCTAGCAAAGCTTAACTGTTTTTAGGTAAGCTCGCCCTAATCCTACTTATTTCATAGTGATTTTTTTATGACCTCCCAAGATAATATTTCTAATAATGACAACTCCCGCAAAGACTCTAAACCGATGAGTTTTCAAGATTTGATCTTGACCCTACAAAACTTTTGGGCATCCAAAGGCTGCGTGGTATTGCAGCCTTATGATATGGAAGTCGGGGCAGGGACTTTTCATACCGCGACTTTTTTGCGCTCGTTAGGCCCTGAGCGCTGGAATGCGGCTTACGTACAGCCTTCGCGCCGTCCGACCGATGGCCGCTACGGCGATAACCCTAATCGCTTGCAGCATTATTATCAGTTTCAAGTGGTGCTCAAGCCCAATCCGCCCAATATACAAGAGCTATATTTAGACTCTTTACGTGCCATCGGTATCGATCCTTTAGTGCATGATATTCGCTTTGTAGAAGACAACTGGGAGTCGCCAACGCTTGGCGCGTGGGGCCTAGGGTGGGAGATTTGGCTTAACGGTATGGAGGTCACTCAGTTCACCTACTTCCAGCAAGTCGGTGGTATCGAGTGCTTCCCAGTCACCGGTGAGATTACCTACGGTCTTGAGCGCCTAGCTATGTATGTGCAAGGCGTCGATAGCGTCTATGACTTGGTTTGGGCAGATGGCGAATTTGGCCGCGTGACTTATGGCGATGTGTTTCATCAAAACGAGGTGGAGCAGTCGACTTATAACTTCGAGCACGCTGATGTGCCGAAGATGAGTGAGTTCTTTGACTTTTATGAAGAGCAAGCGGATAAATTAGTCGATGCAGGCCTACCGTTGCCCGCTTATGAGATGGTGCTCAAAGCCTCGCATGCTTTTAACTTGCTCGATGCTCGCGGCGCGATTTCGGTCACTGAGCGTCAGCGCTTTATTTTGCGCGTGCGAACGCTGGCGCGTAAAGTAGCCTTTGGGTATGTCGAAGCAAGAGCCAAGTTAGGGTTCCCGTTAGCAGACGCGGAGCATCGTCAAGCTGCTATTGATAAATATCTGCCAAAAGAAGACGTGACAGAGTCTACTGAAGACTCCGCTGAAAATCAGCCTAGTAGTGATAATAACCGCACAAATACTGACACTAAGAAATAGGAGCATCCCATGAGTACCATTTTATTTGAACTGGGGTGTGAAGAGCTGCCGCCCAAGAGCCTAAAACCGCTACGCGATGCCCTGCAAGCTAGCGTTATCGAGCAACTAAAAGAGGCTGATATCAGTTTTAATAGTATTAAAGCCTTTGCCGCCCCGCGCCGTTTGGCGATACAAATCACTGGGATTAGTGATAAGCAGCCTGATCGTACTGAGCAAAAGCGCGGCCCAGCTATTAAGGCAGCTTTTGATGATGAGGGCAATCCCACCCGCGCGGCTATGGGCTTTGCCAAGGGCTTAGGCATAGAGACCAGTGAGCTGACGACTATCAATACTGATAAAGGCGATTATGTCGGCTATGAGCAAACCATTCACGGTCAAGCGACGACTGAGTTGTTACCTGATATCTTTCAAACGGCGCTCGATAATCTGCCGATTGCTAAGCGTATGCGCTCCGGTAGCGGCCGAGAAGAGTTTGTGCGGCCGGTGCAGTGGGTGGTGTTGATGCAAGATGATCAAGTCATCGATGCGACCATTCAAGGTCATCAAAGCGGTGCAAAAACGCGTGGTCATCGCTTTCATAGCCCAGACTACCATGAGCTCGATCATGCTGATAACTATGAGTCGCTGCTTGAGCGCTTAAAAGTGATCGCTGATTTTGATAAGCGCCGGATGATGATTAACAATCAGGTCAAAACTTTAGCTGATCAAGTCAATGCCGATGCGATTGTGCCAGCAGAGCTGTTAGACGAAGTGACAGCTTTAGTTGACTTACCGATTGCGTTAAGAGCAAGCTTTGAGCCAAGATTCTTGCAAGTACCGCAAGAGGCGCTTATCTCCACCATGCAAGCGGACCAGAAGTACTTTTGTCTGACCGACAAAGACGGTAAGTTACAGCCGTATTTTATTTTTATTACCAATATTGAGTCTAAAGACCCTAATCAAATCGTCGAAGGTAACGAGAAAGTCGTGCGCCCGCGTCTGGCCGATGCAGAGTTTTTCTTTTTGCAGGATCAAAAGCAGCCATTATTTGCGATGACTGAAAGCTTAAAGACGCGTGTGTTCCAAGATCAGCTGGGGACGATTTGGGAGAAGTCTGAGCGTATCGCTAAGCTTGCTGGATTTATCGCTGGGCTACTGCAACAGCAAGGGCAGAGTATTGATCTCGATGAGACGGTACGCGCCGCCATGCTTGCCAAAGCGGACTTGACCAGCTCCTTAGTCGGTGAATATCCAGAATTGCAGGGCATCGCCGGCACTTATTATGCGCGTCTAAATGATGAACCTGAAGCCGTCGCTGCCAGTATTGAAGAGCAGTATCTGCCTAAGTTTAGCGGTGATATTCTGCCGCAGACGCCGATCGGTATTTGCTTAGCGCTAGCCGATCGCTTAGATACCTTAGTGGGTATCTTTGCTATTGATCAAGCGCCGACAGGTTCAAAAGATCCGTTTAGCTTACGCCGTTCGGCTATTGGTATTTTGCGCATTTTAATCGAAAAGCAGTTGCCTATTAACTTAGTGGCGCTGGTGGAACAAGCGATTAAAGGCTACAGTAATGAGTCAGGCAGTAAAATTGCGAAGATGGGCGATACCTTTACCCAAGTGATGGCGTTCCTCAATTCGCGTTATCGCGCCATGTACACTGAGAAAGGCGTCAGCGTCGACACCATTCAAGCCGTACAAGCGATCAACCCGCACATGCCGCTTGATTTTGATCAGCGTATCCGCGCAGTGCAGTCTTTTAGTAAGCTACCGCAAGCGTCGATGCTAGCGGATTCTAATAAGCGCGTGGCGAATATAATCGCTAAGTCAGAAGGCGCAGTCGCTGATAGTGTCGATGAGTCGATACTAGCGGAAGCTGCTGAACAAGCACTATACGCAAAAGTGCAGCAAGCACAGCAGCAAGTTGCGCCCTTATTAGAGCAAGCGGACTATACGCAAGTACTGCAAACTTTAACCAGCTTAGATGAGCCACTCACGCAGTTCTTTGATAGCGTTATGGTCAATAGCGAAGATGCCGCGCTAAAAGCCAATCGCTTAGCACTATTAAAGCAAGTCCGCGCACTATTCTTAACAGTTGCTGATATCAGCGAGCTGCAACTCTAGAAGCTATCGTTTTACTTATAAATTGATATAAATCAAAAACTGGCTTTATTGAGCCAGTTTTTTTATGAGCGCCTGCTATGCTAAGCGCGTTACTTATCGTAAAATCTAAAGGTGACAATGTAATATGCTCTAATATATTCGGAGCCTTGTCCGCTACTCAAAGGAGCCTTGCCGTGTTTGCTGTTATTACCACTATTATAATCATCTGGATCTGTATGTGGCTGTTTTATAAAGTCATGTATCCGCGCCCGCCTAAAAGCATGATGCCAAAAGAAGGCGATGTCACCACACCGCGCACCTGCAACTTTTGTGGCCATAGTCTCGCTGAGTATCGCGGCGTGCTCGAAACGCAGCCTCATAGCGACGCGATGCTAGCTACGGATGAAGTAGTAGCGGATACAGCAACGACAAAAAACCAAGAGCTGTTTTTTTGTAATTACGAACATCAGGCCGACTTTCATGCTGGTAAAACCTATAAGGCTCACTCCTAGGCGTGTCTAGGTTTAAAAATAGGTTTAAAGAACAGACTGCGCTTCTTGCATGATTTTATTTAATAGCTGCTCGTTGTGTTTGCTTTGCTGCTGACGCTCGGCTTCTGATTTTTTATGTGCATTGATTTGCTCGTACAAGTTTAAGCAAGACAAGACTAGCAAATTCTCTTGATTCAGTTTAGGCGCGTCTTTTTTAATGTTAGTAGCAAAATCATTAATAAACTTTTCTGCCGCTCTTAGCTCTTGTTCTTCATCAGCGGGACAAAAGATAGGGTAGCTGGCGCCCGCAATCACGATATCTATTTTTTTGCTTTCCGGCTGCTTATGCTCTGGCTTTTTGTTTTGTGGCCCTGAGGCTGGCTTAGCGGATTTATTATTATTCATATCATTGCTTTTATTGGGGTCAGTGGTTTGGCTCGAGCTATTAGCATTGACCGATGGGCGCGCCGCTTGGCTTTGGGCGACTCGGCTTTGCGTGCTTGTGTCTTGGGTCTGGGCCGGCGGTGTTTTTGAGTTATTAGCCGCTGTTACAGTGCTATCCTTGCTAGTCGTTTCGAGCGCTGGTTTTTGCGAGTCAGTACGGTTATCAGTCATAAAAAATCCTACACAATAAAGGTTTGAAATTAGCGTGAGAGCGCTTAGCTATCCATTTGGTCAATACGGGTCAAGCGCTGCAGTACCACTTGAGTACGCTCAGCCGCCAGTTGGTTTTTTTGCTGTAAATCGCTATTTTGTTGCTTGATATCGTCGAGCTGCTGCTTTGCTTCTTGGTTTTGCTGCTCTAAGCGCTGATTGATCTGTTCAAGCTCATTATTTTTTTGTTGTAAATCGCTGAGCTGACTCTGCAGTTTGTCTTGCTCTTCTCCTATCATGTGATGAGCCTCAGCCAAACTTTGGTAGCGCTTATCTAAATCGCTCAGTTGTTTTTTGGCAGTGTCGCGCTCATTGGTGCTACTGCTGAGCTGAGACTTTAAGGAGGACAGCTCTTTTGGGTCAGGCTGAGGCTGTTGTTTTAGTTGACTGAGCTCACGACTGACCAGTTGATGCTGTTTTTTGATATCTAGTATCATTTTTTCTAATATTTTTAGTTGATCATACATAGTCAGTTTTTATCCTTAATGAACGTGATGATAATGAATTGGCTTTATGCGTTTAATAATGCCATAAGTGACCTCATAATATCTATATCAACAAAGTAATTGCCATTGAGCTTATAGTAGGCATTTTGGGCATCTTTATACTTTGTCGCACTTATTTACCCTTAATTTATTTTGAATCAGGATGTTTTTATGAATGATAATATCTCAGGCTGGAACACTTGGTCAGATGCGTTTGCAGGTTGGACGGATGTGACAATCAGTGAGATACATGGCTTGATGACTGGGCTGATGACCGCTTGCAACGCGCCCGATGAGGCAGGTTGGGCTGCTATCTTGAGCGAGCTTAGCTTTGAAGCTTTGCCTGACGAGGCGCTAACTTTATTAACTGAGGAGGCTGAGGACACCGTGTTTCAGCTCAAAGATAAAGATGATGCTTATGCCTATACGCCGCTAGTGCCTGACGATGAACATGATTTGTACGAGCGTGTAATGGCGCTGAAACAGTGGGCCAATGGCTTTATGACCGGTTTTGGTATTACTGATTGTCGTCTAAGTGCTGAGGAGAACGAGATGCTCTCTGATTTGGCGAAGATTGGCGCGATTCGTCTAGCCGAGGATGACGAGTTTGAGGGTGGTGAGGAGTCTTACCTATATATTTATGAGTTTGCGCGTATGGTGCCTGTCAGCTTTGCCACGCGCAAACGTAAATCGGTGAAGGAGTTGGCACTGATTGCCGGACTACCTATCGATGCTAAGACCACGAAGGAATTGCAAGCAGAAGGTAAGCTGCCAAAGCCCATGCCGCCAGTCATGGATGTGATGAATCAAAATAACCCATCGTAAGTAAACCGTTTATACTTCAGGTGAGCACTGCGCGATGTGCTCTGCTGCACATGGGCTGGCGGGTCTTGGCCGTATCGTTTATGTCAGCTCGGTCAAGCAACTCGGCGAGTGGATGGCGGAGATGGGTGTAGACTCGCCGCTGTCGATTAATGCGTTAGCTATCTCAGAGGTCGCGCCTGATATCCCTATCGATGGGCCAGTTGACGGCTTAGATGAGGAAGTAAAAGCCCTACAACAGCGCTTTGTTAAAAATAGCTAACCTCTTTTTTAGATAGGCTAAGGATATTTTATGACCATAACCGCTAGCAATAGTGATGCAAAAACCAACACTAATCAGGCTGACTACCCTACGCAAAGTATCGATTGGCTGACGCGGCTCATTGGCTTTGATACGGTCAGTCGCCATTCAAACTTGGCGCTGATAAAAGATGTACAAGGCTACTGCGAGCAGCTGGGTTTGAGCGTTGATCTCACCTTTAATGAGGCTCAGAACAAAGCCAATCTGTTTGTTACCGTACCCGCAGGAAAGAACCGAGATATTTTAGATGGCGGTTTGGTGCTCTCAGGTCATACTGATGTCGTACCAGTTGATGGGCAGGACTGGAGCTCAGATCCATTTAAAGCGGAAATACGTGGCGATAAACTGTACGGGCGCGGGTCGTGCGATATGAAAGGCTTTATTGCTTGTAGCTTAATGGTGCTACCTAAAGCAGTCAAATTATCTAAAGCGGGTAAACTCAGTCGTCCGCTACATCTGGCACTATCGTTTGATGAAGAGGTGGGCTGTTTGGGTGCGCCGCTGATTTTGGCGGATATTGAGGCGCGCGGTATCACTCCTGATTATTGTATCGTCGGTGAGCCAACTTTGATGACTATGGTGGTCGCGCATAAAGGCATTGCGGTTTATCGTTGCCGCGTGCATGGCAAGTCCGCGCATTCCTCCTTAACCCATAAAGGCGTCAATGCCATTAGCTACGCCAGTCGTTTGGTCGGTTATGTCGATGCGTTAGCAGAAGAGATCAGCCAGCGTGATGACAATGATGCTATGTTTGATGTGCCTTTTTCGACCCTGTCGGTCGGTACGATACAAGGCGGCACCGCGACCAACATCGTACCCAATCTGTGCGAGTTCACCTTTGACTATCGCAACTTACCGCACATGACGCAAGAGGATATCGTAGCACCGATCAAAACTAAAATTGCCGAGCTAAACGCGCAAATGCAAGCGCGGTCTCCTGAAACCGGTATCGAGCTGATACAAGAAGAGGGCGTACCAGCGATGAGTGATGATAAGAATGACGAGCTACAAGAGTTAATCGCAGCTTTGACGGGCGATGATGAGCGCCATAAAGTGGCTTATGCCACCGAAGGCGGACAGTTTACTAACGCTGGCATTCCGACCATTATTTGCGGCCCAGGGAGCATTGAGCAGGCGCATAAAGCCGATGAGTTTGTGGCATTAAGTGAGATTGAGCGTTGTGATGGTTTTCTGCAGAAACTGTTAGAGAGCTGTACGGTTAACTAGATCTTTATCGATAAGAAAATTGTAGCTTATGCTCATAAAGTCAAAGCACTTAGAGTATAATTAGGTTTGATCAAACACCGTCGTAATGGCGGTGTTTATTTTTTTAACATCAGTAAGTTTCATAATACAGAGTAGGGGTTGCAGATGTCTTGGCATCTATTTACCGTGTTTTTTATCAGTACCTTTTTTATCTCCGCGACGCCAGGGCCTAATATGCTGTTGGCGTTTCAGTATGGGCTAAATTATGGGGTGAAGCGTACGCTATGGACGCTGGCAGGATTAAGCCTTGGTTTATTCATCCTATTGCTGTCAACCTTGCTAGGGCTAGACGTTATCAGTCGTCAATCGCCTTGGGCTTTAGAAGTAATCAAAACGGTAGGCGCGCTATATCTCATTTATCTGGGTATTCAGTCATGGCTCGATGCTGGTGAGGGCAGCTTGATGAGTGATGCCAAAGAAATGGGCGAGGAGGTCGCGACCGATTATCCGACTACTATGCCATTTATGACTGATGAGAAAACACCGCAGCCGCGCTCACTATCGAGTGCGGCAGTTAAGGTGTCACCAAACAATATGACCTTATTTCGTACCGGCGTTTGGGTGTCACTGTCTAACCCAAAAGCTATATTATTCTTCGCTGCTTTTTTCCCCAAGTTTATCAATTTTACGGCGCCCCTTTGGCCGCAGTATATAATGCTGACTGTTGGCTTGTTTTTAAGCGAAACCATTTGGCAGATCATCTATACGCTGGGCGGAAAGCAATTGGCTGGCTGGCTTGATGTTGGTGATCGTCTGGCTTGGCTTAATCGTGCTTGCGGCGTGATATTTATGTTGATTGCTGCAGCTTTATTGGCTGAAGTGGTTAGTCATTTTATGGTTTAAAGAACACTATGGTCAGTGCGAAATAAAGTCGATACGCTTAATATTAACGTGCAACTGCTATTCATTTTCCTTGCGTGCTGTGTCTTCGCTGTTTCGATGTTGCGCAGCTCTCATTGACAAGATGAATCCCAGCTGCACTGCATCGGTTTTAAGGTGATTCAACACTATTAGTTACTCCATAAGATACGGTGATAATCATGACAGCCGCATACAAAAAAGCCGTCCACTATTAATAGCAAACGGCTTTTCTTATCTAAAGTCGTATTACAAACATTGTGTTAGGCCAAAACCTCAACTAACTCACCCTTAACCATATGCGGACTGACAAAGTCAGTAATACGGACGCTAACGAGTTTACCAAGCAGCTCATCCTTTTGCGCTTCCTCAAACGGGAACATCACGGTGCGGGTATTGTCCGCCGTACCTAGCAAGCAATCAGGATGTCGATCCGCTACTTGTTCAACCAAGACGCGAGTGGTGGTACCGACCATTTCACGGGTCTTTTGTAGGGTTGAGTCGATAATCACCTTTTGAAACTCTGCCAAGCGCTCTTTTTTGGTAGTGAAGCTAACATTATCAGGCAGCTCAGCAGCTGGCGTGCCTGGACGCTTGGAATAAATAAAGCTGTACGAGTGATCGAAGTTTAATTCTTTTGCTAAGTTCAAGGTATCTTGGAAGTCCTGATCGGTCTCACCAGGGAAGCCAATAATAAAGTCGCTCGACAAGTGAATATCAGGGCGAATGGCTTTTAGCTTGTTAATCTGATCAATATATACATCGATCGTATGATTGCGTTTCATCGCCGCTAAAATAGCATTTGAGCCACTTTGAACTGGCAGGTGTAAGTGCGAGACCAGCTCAGGCAATTGCGCATAAGCATCGATAATATCATCAGTGAACTCGAGCGGGTGGCTAGTGGTATAGCGGATACGTTCCACACCGTCGACGTGCGAGACATAATGCAATAGCTCGGCAAAGCGGCAAATACTACCATCATCTTTTTCGCCGCGATAGCCGTTGACGTTCTGACCTAATAGATTGATTTCGCGTACGCCTTGTTCGGCAAGGTTGTCAATCTCAGCAAGTACATCATCTAATGGACGCGATAACTCTTCACCGCGCGTATATGGCACCACGCAAAATGAGCAATATTTTGAGCAGCCTTCCATGATAGAGACAAAGGCTTTATAGCCTTCGACTTTAGGCTCAGGCAAGAAGTCAAATTTCTCAATGCTAGGAAACGAGATATCGATTGTGCCGATACGGTTTTTGGGCGCGATACCTTTTTGCTCATTAGACTGATCATACAGCTCTGGCAGACGGTGCAAGGTCTGCGGCCCAAATACCATATCGACATACGGCGCGCGCTTTTGGATGTTATCGCCTTCTTGTGAAGCTACGCAGCCGCCAACACCAATGACTAAGTCAGGACGTTTTTCTTTCAATTTACGCCAGCGGCCCAGCTCTGAAAATACTTTTTCTTGCGCTTTTTCGCGAATAGAGCAAGTATTCATCAAGAGCACATCAGCCTCATCGATATCATGAGTGACTTGCATACCGTGCGAATCGCCGAGCACGTTGAGCATTTTGTCAGAGTCATAGACATTCATCTGACAGCCCTGAGTGGTGACAAAGACTTTTTTGACAGGAGCGGCCGCAGAATGGGACTCTTCAAGCGCTGTTGCTGCTTGCGCAGCAAGGGTCGTTTCAGCAGTAGAGCTCGTATCGGTAGTATCGATACGCGGGTCAAATACAGTAACACTCATAACAAGACATCCATGGTTAAACAGATTGGCAGGCTAAGCGCTGAAGACGAGACGCTGCAGACCAAGCACTAAAGATAAGGCGCGTATTTTATCATAATCAGTCTGTAAAGTGAAAAATAAGCATCAACGAATGTCATTCATCTACCAAATTATTTATAATAGTATCAATCGCTTATCATTTGCTCATCAATGACTCGTTATTGTCTAATGACTCAGAACTGGAGCAAGAGTGCCCGCTTGTCATTATGTATTGTCACTATGTACGGTCACTATGCTTGTCATTGTGTACTGCTGATACGCGCTGCTAGTATGCGTTATAAAAGACGAGCAATATCATTTTGTTGTTACTGGGTACTATCCTGATTAGAGACAAATGGTAAAGTGATTGGTTGAAAGTTAACCAAATATAGTATGATCAATAGTATGGTAAGTGCACTTATCGCAGCGCTAAGCATCAAATCGCTATACACAAGCCGCTAATTCACCTGATACTCATTTACTTGATACCAATTTACTTGATACTGAAGAATATAAAGAGAGTCCGTATGACAAAATTGCGCGTTACTCATAACAGCAAAGAAAAAACCACTACTAAGCACACTCTAAATTTACAGTTATTGAAGAGCGTCAAAAACAGTAAGCTGCGAGTGAGTGCGCTGAGCTTAGCGACTGCTATGGGGGCGCTTGGAGTATCACAAGTGGCTTGTGCTGAGCTGACTTGGGGAGACGGCGAGAGCTTTGAGCAAGAAGGCAGCTACTACTCAGGCAACAGCTATCAGCAGGGTAGTAGTGGCGTCGACTATTTTAATGCTGCCGCACAAGCTGAGAATAGAGGCGATATCAGTGCTTTGTTCAACTATGAGCAGCTGATGAGTGGTAGCCTGTTTGCCATGTACCCGACTTATTGGCGAATGAATTTGGATCTCAATTCACAAAGTGCAGCGGCTATCTCGCAGTTTGTACGTCAATACCCAGGCAGTGTTATGGCCGAAAAGCTCGTCGCTGATTTTGCAGAGACCAAAGCCGGCGCTAATGATTATGCTTCCGTCCGTCAAGTGGCTAATCTGATTACTAATGCCGATAGGTCAGAGCGCTGCGCCATTGCCCTTGGGTTCAATAATGGCGGCGATACGATGCGCGCGCTGAGCGAGAAGTCTGACGTTTGGCTAACCACCAAAAAACAGCCTGCGCTATGTGATCAGCTAGCGATGGAGATGAATAATCACGCGCTTATTAGTAATAGCGATCGGGCCTCAAGACTGAAACGTATGCTGCGTGTCGGCAACACCGGCGATATTATGGCGCTATCCTCACGCTTAGGCACGCCTATTCCTTATTCAGCTTTGAGCGAGATTCAGCTTAATCCTTCCTCGTTTCTTAGCCGATTTACTAAAGAGCCTAACAGTCAAATTAATCAATACCTTTATCTATATGCGATAGGCCGCCTTGCCGATAAGTCTTACCGCGAAGCGGCGATGCAGTTAGATTTTGATATCAAGCAAGACAATCAGCGCCGCGCTCGCTTATTAAACGATGACACGCGCCGCTACGCTTATCGCATTATTGGTGTCAAGCGTATGAACTATAATACCGATGATGGCTTTAATAGTGAGGCGGTAGATTGGTTCCGTAAGAGTCTGGACGATGATTTTAACTTTGAAGAAGCCGAAGATTATGCGATGGCTGCTATTCGTTTTAGTCGCTGGGATGATGTCGCTGAGGCGATCTCTCAGATGGATAGCGAGACCCAAAGATCCAATATATGGCAGTATTGGCTCGCGCGCGCTTATGAGCAATCAAGCGATGCCAATAAGCGTACTACTGCCAAACGTATGTATCAGCAGCTAGCAAAAAGTAATGACTACTACGGGCTAATGGCCAAAGACAAAATCGGCCAGCGCTTCTATGCCAGCCGTTTGGGCGGCAATAACTTGCCTAATATTAGCAGCGCTGATCGCGCACGCGTGATGCAAGAGCCAAGTTTTGCACGCGCTTTTGCACTGTATAATTCAGACGCCAATCGCTCGTTTGCCAATCGCGAATGGAACTGGGCGGTCAAGCAGGCTCGTGATAAGCGTGATGATAGTCTGATCATTGCCGCGGCGCGCGTAGCGCATGATATGGGCTGGCTCGATCGCGCGATTTATGCCATCGATAATGCCGATAGAGTAGACAGCTTGGCACTATCGCATCCGATGCCGCACCAAAGCGCGGTGGTACGCTATAGCCGAGAGGCGGGCATTGATCCGGCGTGGGCTTACGGCATTATGCGTCAAGAGAGCCGCTTTGTGACCTCAGCGCGCTCGAACGTTGGCGCTAGTGGTTTGATGCAAGTCATGCCTGATACGGCTAAATACATCGCGCGCAATCTAGGCGAGACTTATAGTGCTAGCCGCGCCAATAGCGGCGATACTAATATCCGCTATGGCACTTGGTATATGGGCGATATCTTGAGTAAGCTCAACTATCAGCCTGTACTGGCAACCGCAGGTTATAATGCTGGTCCTAACAATGCCAAGCGCTGGCAGCCGGTTTATGGCTCGCTCGCTGCAGATCAGTATGTTGAGTCTATCGCTTATCCCGAAACTCGCAATTACGTCAAGCACGTGATGGAAAATGCCACTATCTATAGTAGCTTACTAGGTCGTCCGCAGCCGATTACTGATCGTATGGGATCGGTGCCCGCAGCTTTTTAACAGCCTCATGGCTGAGCAATAGCGTTTGACGTGGTTAGTAGTGCATCTTTATAGCAAAAGCCATCAGCAAGTAGTGTTGATGGCTTTTTTTAATCTTTTTAGGATATTAATGTATTAAAAATAAAGGTTCAGATAAGGTTTTATCAGGCCGCGTTATCCTTTGCTATATCAGGGGATAGAAGTTTTTAAAGTTGATTTACGTTTTTGCTATAGAGTAAACAAAGTGTTTTGGTAGTATTAGACTAATCTGTCTACATGTTATAGATTACTAGCTCTTTATTTAGTTAGCGTCCAAAAACAGAACGATAACTATAGGCTATTTTTATACCTGCTTCTACTGTTCGATAACTGTATATACCCTTTTGACTATGATAAATAAATATATAAATTTTATAAAGTATCAAGCGAACAGTCGTCAATCGTCTGTTTGGTTCCGAGTGTCTGCTACCTCAGCCAAGCTAGCGGGTCTAATGCTATTACCTAGCGTCTTTATAGCTCCTGCGCAAGCGGCAAGCGCAGTCAAAAGTGGTCAGCGGGTACTCATGGTTGAGATGACCCCAGCGTTATGTAATCTACAGCCAACGCGCGCGCGGATGCGTCAATGTTTAGAAGGCTATTCTTTTACCATATCTGGGCTAGATTTGGGCTATGGTGAGCGCTGTGGCCGCGGTAGTGAGCCGCGTCTAAGTCCTCTACAGCTCAAAGTCGTCAACCGCATTATGCCGGACACGACAGTGCGCAGCCAAGCATGGCATCGCTATGGGACTTGTAGTCCGCTGAGTGCGAACAGTTATTTTCGTCAAATTATTAACTATGCCGGAGACCTAAAGCTGCCCAGTGAACTGACAACAGGTAATAGCTATACAGTGTCCAAATCAAGCTTTCTTAAACAGATGATAAGACTTAATCGTGGTATGAGCGCATCTGACATCGATCTGATCTGCCAAGCAGGCAGTCGCCGCCAATCGATTTTGACTGATATCAATGTCTGCTATGAAGGCAATGATTTTGCCAGTTGTAGCAATGTCATCGACAGCTGCGACAAAAAATTTATTATCTCTGGAGGTCAGTAATAGATCGCGTAGATAAGGATATAGAGCAGACCGCTCGGTGCGCCCGATAAATATAAAAATGCAATAGAATAGACAGCACGACTATGGTTAAAAAGTGCTTTGCTATGGTGTTAAAAGCTTTTTCTGAGCATATTTTAGAGTGTGTTTTGAATTAAGCAGTCGCCTTTTCTATAAAACTCTTATCCGTATTCATTTGCTACTCTATTCATTTTAAATTGATTTTTGGGCGCTATCGAGTATTAGCGCTTAATTTGGTCCTATTATAGATGTTTACTTTGGTCGCTCATACTATAATAGTACGCGCATAAAATGTAACAATATAGCGCGCAAATCTTATACTCGCCTGCTATTGTTCCTAGACGGTTCCCTAAACGAGGTGCTACACTAGCTCTCGTTTTATGCGCCTTTTGCATAAAAGTCGTGTTTAATTCGAGCCGTTGTGACTGAAAAAGCGACTACTTAATAAAGATATTGTCGAACAAGATACTGTCTAATAATCAATTGGAGAATACTCTATGAAACAGCCTGTACGTATTGCCGTCACTGGCGCTGCTGGTAATATCAGCTATGCTATGCTATTCCGTATTGCTTCTGGTGAGATGCTAGGTAAAGATCAGCCGGTTATTTTGAATTTACTTGAAATCACTCCAGCACTTGACGCCCTAAAGGGTGTAGTTATGGAGCTACAAGACTGTGCTTTTCCGTTATTAGTAGATATCGTGCAAACTGACGATGCCAAAGTTGCTTTTAAAGATGTGAGTTATGCTTTATTAGTAGGCTCGCGTCCACGTGGCCCAGGTATGGAGCGTAAAGACTTATTAGAAGCTAACGCTGCTATCTTCTCAGCACAAGGTAAAGCGTTAAATGAAGTGGCTAAACGTGATGTTAAAGTCCTAGTCGTTGGTAACCCAGCGAACACTAACGCCGTTATCGCTCAGCGTAATGCACCGGATCTAGATCCACGTAACTTCACTGCGATGACGCGCTTAGATCACAACCGCGCTATTGCTCAATTGGCCGAAAAGACCGAGAGCACTGTCAACGATGTGAAAAAGATGATTATCTGGGGTAACCATTCGTCAACTCAGTATCCAGATCTAACCGCTTGTACTGTCAATGGTAAGCCTGCGTTAGACTTAGTCGATCGCGACTGGTACGAAAACACGTATATCCCAGAAGTACAAAAACGCGGCGCAGCAATTATTAAAGCGCGCGGTGCCTCTTCAGCTGCGTCAGCTGCTAATGCGGCGATTGACCATATCCGCACTTGGGTTATGGGCACAGATGGCGACGATTGGGTCTCTATGGCGGTCTACTCTAACGGCGAATACGGCGTTGCCAAAGGCTTGATCTACTCGTTCCCTTGTACTTGCAGCAATGGTGACTGGTCTATCGTTGAAGACGTCGATGTCTCAGCAGAGTTCTCAAAAGAGAAAATGGCTGCCACTGAGCAAGAGCTAAGCGAAGAGCGTGACGCAGTATCTCACTTACTGCCATAAGCGCAATGGGATTAAGTGCTGATTAAAGATACAAAAGCCTTGCTTGTATAGCAGGGCTTTTTTTTGCCTGCTCCGTTAACACAACTGGTAAGCTTAGATAAACTTTGACTAACAGCTTTTATCAGTAGGTTTGCTACAATAAAGACGTTCGCTAAAAAGCATTAAAAAAGCACTAGAAAATAAGTCAGATAATAAATAACCCTGTTAAAGCTTATATTAACGTTAAGGAGAAGCAGTATGTTAGGTGAAGTCGATTACAATATGAATGAACTATTCGCTCAGTTAGGTCTGGATAATTCAGATGAAGCGATTGACAAATTTATCGCTGATAATCAGTTAGGCAAAGATGAGAAGCTAGTAGAGGCTGACATCTGGACCGACAGTCAGCGTATGTTCTTAAAAGAAGAATGGAAAAAAGACGCCGCTTGGGTAGAGGTTATTGATGAATTAAATGTGCGTTTGCATCCTGATGCTTAGTCGTTAGAGCTTTCATTAGTTAGCACGTAATAAGTCATATATCAAAAAGCCACTTTAATAATAAAGTGGCTTTTTTAGTGGAAAGGTGACACGCGCAAATCTTGTTAATTTAACTGCTGCTCTCGCCAAGCAAGCAGGTCAGTCACGTCTTGATGAATGCCTTGCTTTAGAGCGGCTAAACCCTCATAGTTACGCTCGCCGTGCAAGTAGTGCAAAAAGCGCACCTGCAAGCTCTCACCATATAAGTCGCCTTGAAACTGCGGAAAATGCACTTCTAAGCGCCATTCTTGCTCTTTAGTCACTGAAGGCCGAGTACCGATACTTGCGGTACCAAATAGACTATGCTCTCGTAGTCCTGCTACGCCCATTTGCCCTTCTTCTGCAAGAGCGCTCAGTCCATCTGCTACGATATTGCCTTGTTTATCAAGACGGACCACGTCGACTGCAAAGATACCGTGTAAGGCAGGCTTTATCCGAGACAGCTCAATATTAGCAGTCGGAAAATCCATAGTGCGGCCGATTTTATCACCGCCAACGACTTGGCCCATAATCGTATAATCGCGGCCTAATAAGCGATTGGCTGCATCAATATCACCGGCTAATAGTAAGTCGCGTACGCGGGTTGAGCTGATGCGATCATCTTGCTGCTCTTCATCTGTGACGGTTTGCAGGTCGATGACTTGTAGGCCATAGTTCTGCAAAAACTGACTGTCACCGGTGCGATCATGACCAAAGCGAAAGTCATCGCCTAAAACAAGCGCTTGTACGTTTAAGCGTTTCGCTAATAGGTCGGCAAAAGCAGTAGCTGACAGCGCGCGAAAATCACTATCGAAGCCAGCTACAATTAACGTATCTACTCCAAAATCCGCTAGCAGCGCTTGTTTTTCTGCTAAAGTAGTCAGGCGCGCAGGGGCCTTTTGCGGGGCAAAAAACTCTCTCGGCTGCGGCTCAAATATCATCACCGCTGCGTTCAGGTTTTGCTCATCAGCTAAGGCACGTACCTTTGCCAGCATCGCTTGATGACCTAAATGCACGCCATCAAAATTGCCAATGGTTAGGACGCAAGGCGCTAAGTCAGTCGCTTTAACACTGTCATTAACAATATAAGGCGGTGCAATCAGTTGTTCTAAATAATAGGTATTCATAATTTACAGCTATGATAGGAGCGGTTGAATAAAAGACACAGGTCATGAATCTAAGAGCATAAAAGGCGTCAAGGGCTGCCATTATAAAGTAAAATAGCCAAACTCACACTGCAAACTATAGACCACAACCTATCCTATTAGGAGCGCTATGTTAGACAATGTCACCCGTCGTCACCAGCAGACGACTACCACTTCATTAGCCCCAATTGCACTAAATGATAAGTTTGCTGTAGGGCGCGCTAGTCTCAATGACCTAACGGCTATATTAGATATCTATAATCAAAGTATCGCCGGCAAACAAGCGACCGCTCAATTGGCACCTGTCACTAGTGCTGAGCGTGCCAGTTGGTTCGATGAGCATCTCAATGATCCCAAACGGCCCATTTATGTGGTCACTACAACATCAGCTGACTCGCCAGCGGTTATTGTCGCTTGGGGCAGCTTTAGCGATTTATATGCGCGTACCGCCTACCATATCAGTAGCGAGGTCAGTATTTATCTGCATCGCGATTATCACAGGCAAGGCTTAGGCCGCTTATTGATCGAGTGGATGCTCACTCAAGCGCCAAGTCTCGGCATTCACAATGTCGTGGCGCTAATCTTCGCTCATAATACGCCAAGCTTAACCTTGTTTCGTAAGCTTGGCTTTGAGCAATGGGGCTATATGCCGCAAGTTTGCGATATGCAAGGCTTTATCGCCGATGTAGTCATGCTCGGTATCGCGATTGACAATAATGTCAGTGAAACCGCGATCTAAGCGAAACAATAACTGCAACCAATAGTCGCCAACCGTTGTTTTAGTCGCTAAACCAAACTAGCCCAAAATCTTCCACTGACCGTTGACTTTGCGGAGCTGATACGTCAAAGGCGCAGGCTCGTCTTGGCCTTTGAGCCGCAGCTCACCTGTAATAGTCGCTTTGGTGTTATCAGCATTATATTGAGTATCGGTGATAGTCACACTCTCGACTGTCTGCTGAAACGCGCTTTGGGTATTGGAAAGCTCTTGCTCAAAGTTTGCCATATCGACCTGATAGTAGCCGACGGCATCTTCGACATCACCGTAATATAAAGTGTCTAAGGCTTGTTTGACGGTATCCTCTGGAGTATTGGGCTCAGTAGGGTTAGTGACTAGGCTTGGCTGATCAGGAGCTGTAGTCACAGGAGTAATATTACTGCTTGGCATACTCGTCTCATTCGTGGCATCGCTATCGAGAACGAGCGTATCGTCATCGGTCGCAGCGTCATCTGCCATAATACCATCATCTTTAGCCGCTACAGCTTCTTCCACTGGACCATTGCTATTAGCAACGACTGTCTGTTCGCTATTATCTTCGCTTATTTGTACTTCATTACTGTCATTATTACTACAGCCAGTAAGCAGTAGACTGGCTGTCAATAAACCTGTCGCCAGTACTAGTGGTTTTGATACGAGAGGGGTTGTCATGGTAGACCTCAACATAGGTTAATATAGGGTTTTAGTACATCAATCATTATGACGATTCTGCCTAGTATTGACAAACGCTACTTATGCCAGCGCTGCGCCTCAAGTTAACCGTGCTTAAGCTGATGCGGACGAAACCCAGTTATGAGTAAGACCACACCATAAACCACGGCACCAATTATGCAAATAATCAGTAGCGCTACCAGTCGGCGCCACTGTGCCGAATCCGTTGGAAAGTAGGGCAGCATCAGATAGAGCGCTGCAACCATAGCGCTAGTTGCGATAATAAACTGCGCAAATAGCTTTTTCCAATGGCTATCAAAACGGAAAATACCACGCTTATGTAAGAAGTAATATAGTAAGCCGGCGTTAACAAAAGCCGCCCCCGTCGTTGCTAGGGCAAGGCCACCATGCAAAGGAAGCTCAAAGAAGTAAAAAATACCAATAAACAGCACGCTAAATATCATATTGGCAAACACCGATACAATACCGATTTTGACCGGAGTCTTGACGTCTTGACGAGCAAAAAACGCGGGTGCAAAGATTTTGATCAGCATAAAGCCTAAAATACCGCCGGCCATACTGCGTAGCGCTAGACCGCTCATCTCAGCATCACGCAATAAGAACTCACCGCGTAAAAACAGCGCTTGCATCATCACATCAGAGAGGATAAATAGTGCCGCGGCAGCTGGCAGACCTACTAGGATGATGAGACGCGCCGCCCAGTCGATGGTCTTTTTAAAGGTAACATCGTCCTTTTTGGCTTCACTAGCAGAGAGGCTAGGCAAAATAACCGTGCCAATCGCCACGCCAATCAGTCCTAATGGTAGCTCACTCATACGTTCAGCGGCATACAGCCAAGAGACGGAGCCGCCGATCATTAGCGAGGCAAAGACGGTATTGAGTAATAAATTAATCTGGGTAACCGATACGCCAAAGATAGCGGGCAGCATCAGCTTTAAGATACGCTTGACGCCTTCGTGCCTAAAGTCGACTTTCGGCGCGACCAGCAGCTTTTGTTGCCATAGCTGCGGCAACTGAATCAAGAACTGCAATAACCCTGCGATAGCCACCGCGTAGCCTAAAGCCATGATGGGCGTGTCAAACATCGGCGCAAATATCAAGGCCGCGCCAATCATACAAAGGTTTAATAATACAGGCGCAAAGGCGGGAGCGGCGAAGCGTCCATAACTTTGTAGAATACCGCTAGCAAAAGCGGTCATCGAGATAAATAGAAGATAGGGAAAGGTGAGACGGAGTAAATCAGCAGTGACCGCAAATTTATCGGGCTGATCGGCAAAGCCTGGCGCAAATAAGGTCACCACCCAAGGCGCTAATAAAATCACCACTACTGTCAACATCGACAAAATCAGCAGCAAAGCCCCAGAGGTGCGACTGACCAATAGTTGTACTTGTTGCAGATTGTACTTCTCTTTATACTCAGAAAGCACTGGCACAAAAGCTTGGCTAAAAGCGCCTTCAGCGAATAGACGTCGCAGAAAATTTGGAATTTTGAACGCCACCAAAAACGCATCCATTAAGCCGCCGGCACCAAACACGCCTAGCAGCACTATGTCACGTACTAAACCCAAAACCCGTGATAGCATGGTCATGCTGCTGACGACCATTGTGGAGCGGAACAAGCGACTTTTTGCCATGAGAACCTTTTTTGTTTGCTGATGAATATAAGAAGGTCAAAAATTGACGGATTATAGCATTTTAAGACGCTTGATAAATGGATTGACTGTAAAATCTAGTCTATTATCAAAGCATTATTACTCATCGAGCTTGTTGGCTATCATTGAGCGCAGTCGTGCCCAGTCAAAATAGTCACCCGGATCGGTTTTACGACCTGGAGCGATATCGCTGTGTCCTGTTAAGTGCCGGCGGGTTTTGGGATAAGCTTTGTATAGCGCCGTGATGACTGCGCTTAAGACCTGATACTGAATATCGGTAAAAGCAATAAAGTCTGAGCCTTCAAGCTCAATGCCGATGCTATAGTCGTTACACTCAGGACGGCCTAAGTAGCTTGACCTGCCGGCATGCCAGGCACGCTCATTGAAGTTGACAAACTGAGTGATAGCGCCATCGCGCTCAATAAACAGATGCGCCGATACTTCAGCGCCTTTGATCGTTTGAAAGTAGGGGTGGGCATCCCAGTCGAGGGTATTGGTAAATAGTGCTTTGACATAATGTAGGCCATTGCTGTCAGTCTGAGCAAACTCATTGGGCGGCAAGCTAATATTATGAATGACAATCGTATCGATATAAGGACTTGGAGCACTATCACTGCTATGAGGTTGAGTAGGTCGGTCATTTTTATTGGGCGAGCTCAGCCATGCGGCAGAGGATAATTGACCATTAGCAATAGTCATCGGCGTGGTGGACATAGTAGTCTCTGTTATAATGAGAAAAGGATATAAAAAATCGACGATAAAGTCAGCTCATAAAGAGCCATTTGATTATAAAAATTTATGGTTAATAGTCAATTCAAGATGACATATCATACACGCTAGCTAAACGAAAGATAAGCGCACGCTTATCATCAGCAAACATTGATAACTGGTTATAAAGCGTTAATAAAGCAAAATACGAGAGACTAATCCATGTCTATAAATCATAATGTTAAAGCTAGTGTGAAAGCGGCAGCTTATCATTCAAGATATCTAACCAAGACAGCTCGCCTGCCGCTTGCTGTTGTTGGGGTGTTATTGAACGCGCAAGTATCCGCTTTTCTACCGACACCATCGTCAGTGGTCGAGGGTGACGCACTATTAGCGGACGCCGCGAGCGCGGATAATATGATTGCTGCAGCTAAAGCAGCATCTACGCTCACATCACGCTCAGTCGCAGTGACCAGTGTTCGCCCTAGCGCTACTCTTAGCTTAGTAACTAAAGCCGCCAACACTGCTAGCACTAACAGCTTAGTGGCTGATAAACAAAATAAAAGCGCAAACCTAGCAGCAGAGCAATTATTAACAACTTGGCGTCAGCAAGCCGCTACGCAAAATTTGGCTCAGCATAAAAGCTGGCGCCGGCTGCTTTATTTTCTTGATGATAAAAAGGGACTGTTTACTAAGGCCAAAAACCAAAGCACTATCAATGATCCTACGTTTTTTTTAACTGCTAATGGTAATAAAGACTCAGCCGCTGAGCTTGACGCGACGCTTGTCGCCTTAGCGAAGCAAATCACTATGCCAAACCGCGCCGACGCTACGAATGACTCGGTTATATGCCGCTTTCCGGCGCGCGTAAACTGGCTAGCTGAGCAGTTAGATATCGATAAGTCGTCTCTACAGGCCGACTGTCCAGAGCTAAAAGAGTGGATGGCGATGCTGGCGCCTGAGCAGTTATCTATTATGTTTGCCGAAGAGTATTTGGATAATCCCATCTCAGCTTTTGCTCATACGCTACTGCGTATCGACTCCAAAGCGAGCGCCGCTGACTTTACCCAAATCAATCACGCTTATGCCTTGAATGATACTGTCGATGGCGATCCCGATGATCCTTTTGTGCTTTATGCTATCAAATCGATCAGTGGCGGTTATGATAATCGTATTGAGATTGACCCCTATCCTGAGAAGCTTGCTAAGTATCTCAAAGACGATGAGCGTGATACTTGGACTTATCGGCTGGATTTGACGCCAGCGGAAGTACAGCAAATCATCGCCCATGTTTGGGAGACCAAAGATTTAGAGATCCCTTATTATTTTACCACTGACAACTGTGCTTCTGAGATACTGCGCCTGATTGACGTGGTGCGTCCGCAGCAAAGCCTCTTAGCTCAGCTGCCTTACGTGGTCGTGCCTTCTGATGTGATCAAGCTGCTTAATGATGAAAGCCTGCTAGCTAGTCGTCGTTATACCCCAGCAGATAGTAGCGTTAGGCAAGCGCAGCTTAATCAGGCCAAACGTTCGGCCAAACTTGGCTACACAACGCTTAGTAAAGATGAGATTAATAGTATTAAGTCAGAGACGGTCAATTCAGCATCCAGTATGTCAGCCGACGAGCAAACGCTATCGATGTTGCCGATTGCTACAGCGGATAACGACCCGATAGATCGTCATCGGCTGCAGCGCACTCATATCGGCACCGGTCAACGCGGCGATAATAATTATATCGAGATCGGCATGCGTGCAGGCTTTCACGATACTCTTGATCGGCCAAGCGGCTATCCGCAGTTTTTTGATTTAGAAGGGCTTAAAGCTTCGCTACGGATATATGATACTGAAGACGACAATGTCAATAATGACCGAATTGAACTGCAGAATTTTACTTTGTTTCGGGGGCGCTCATTTAATCCGGACAATGCTGCCAAAAAAGGTCAGACCTGGGGCGCTAGCATAGAGGCCACGCAAATCAACGACGGCTCGCAGCAAGATGGCGCGGCGCATTTAGTTGGTAGTGCTACTTTTGAGTACGGTAAGTCCTGGGTATTTGGGCAGCCGCCTGCTGTAGATGCTGACAGCGGCAAGCTGACAGGGGAGATGCCGCAGCAGTTATGCTATACCTTAGCAACCGGAGCGCTACAAGGTGGCCGCGGTATCAATAAGGGTTATCGTGTTGGCGCTGGTGTCAATGCGGGCTGTCGTTACCAGATTAACAATCGCTTACGCGCGCAGGCTGAACTGCAATTACCATATTGGTATCATGGCAGCGATAGCGCTGAGGTACGCGGTCACTATTGGCAGCCGATCAGCACTATCGGCATGCATTATGATATCGACAAAAACCAAGCGCTACGTATAAAGGCCAGCTACGATTGGCAAGACCGCGTTGAAGATAATGACGATATCCAACTGTCTTATATGCGCTATTTTTAAGTGCTGTCAGCAATAGTAGTGGCAAGAAACTATGCCAAAAAAAACTATGCCAAAAAAAGGAGACGCTATGAGTACGCAAAATTTGCTGGTTATTGGTCAAGGTGATATCGGTCTACCCGTCACCAATCAACTTGCTACAGACGGCGTATCTGTAACAGGCCTTGCTCGCAGTAAGCGCGAGCATTATGATTTGCATGATCGTGCTCAGTTTATGCAAGCCGATGCTTTGCACTTGACGAGCGATCAGCTACAAACGTTTGGCGCGATCGCCATTATTGTCACTCCTGATGAGTATTCCGCCAGCGGCTATAGCGCCAGTTATTTAGCCATTTGTAAGCATTTAGCGTCTTTAGCTGATAAGTTACCTCAGCTTAAGCGTGTAGTTTTTATCTCTTCAACAGGCGTTTATGGACAAGATAATGGCGAGTGGATTGATGAGCATACCGCGCCTATAGAGCCTGAGCGTGAGGCCTCCAAGATAATCTTGCAAGCAGAGCGAGCACTACAGCAAGGATTTAATGATAAAGCTATCATTATTCGCCCAAGCGGTATCTATGGCCGCAAGCGCCTGATGCGCGTGCGAAAATCGCGCGAATTAAACAAAGAGGCCATTGCCGCTGAGCATTGGAGCAATCGCATTATGGATCGCGATTTGGTGACGATTATTGCTAAAGTGCTAACCTTAGAGACCACAGATACCGAGCAAGCAAAGCTATTAAAGCCGCTTTATATCGCAACTGATTATCTACCTGTGACCACACTTGAGCTTGATGCGTGGCTTAGTAACAAGTTAGGCGCAGCCGCTGCTAAGAGGGATGATAATAAAAGACTAACTACCGGTAAGCGCTTGCACAGCAATATTCCGTTAACTTGGCTCAGCTATCCTGATTGGCAAACTGGTTATAATGATATTTTGCAACATCTACAAGAGTAATTTTTCATCTATTCAACTTCAATGTAACTCAACTGTTTGGAGCCGCTATGACCCAGCCATTTACTTCTGATACTCGTTTACCGAATGCTTTGATTAGTGGGGCACAAGGTAAGCTTGCAGATAGTAATGCTGAGGCCGCGCAGACCGCAAGCTGCGAGCAGCCAGCTATCGTCCATCCTAACTTTGACCCTAAGCAGACACCACTTGATCCCGCCCGTCCATTGAGCGATATTCCAGAGCCTGCACGAAGAGTCAATGGCCAGCTGCACAGGTTTTATGGTAAGTCAGCGCATTTTCGCGCGCCAAAAACGCAGTCATTATCTAAGTGGCAATTGATGGCCTCAAAACCGTTTGCAGAGCATTTATCGCTACTCAGCGCAGCTAAGCTGATAGAACTGCCGGACAGCTTTTATCGCCGTTATCCTAAGCAGGGCTGTTATCCTAAGCAAAATAGTGATCAAGCCGTATCACCATCATCGGCTAACCGTTTACTGTCGCCCCTAGATGAGATGGTTTTGCTGGATATGGCAGATATTCAAGACGCTATTACTCATTATCCCAAGCTTAGTCGTTATGGGTTTTTAGCAGAGCACTCATTTTCAAATGAGGGTTTAAATACAGCTTCAAAACCTGCTGCTTCACTACGCACCTTGGTCAAGCGTTATAATCCTGATGAGCTGCTTAGCAGTTTATATGCCGATGACTGGCAAGTGATTTTGCAGCCACAAGATTTTGAATTGGGTGAGGGCAGCTTAGCAACAGACATTATGGCCTGTAGTGTGGCGGTGCACGCTCTAAAACAATGCGCAACTCGTAAAAGTATCAATAAAAGCTATAGCGCTGAGCAAATTTGTCACTATGTGCGCAGCTATTTGTTAAGCCAGCTTTATCATGCGCCGGCTAGCCGTTATCATTATCGGCAGATCCGCTTATTTGCCGGTCATATTATTGTCGCCGCGCATTATTTAGGCTGGGAAATCCAAGTCAGTCACGATGGCCAAGCGCATTTTAATATCTCATCGCGCTGTGGTCTGTTGACTCGCTATGCCAATATGAACGACTATATGATTAACGGCTGGTCAAGCTAGCTTTATCTACCGACTTACCGTTGACTACTTTTTTATTATATTTAACGATTATCTATTAAGCAGTTATTACTAATTATCTAACACTAAAACAGGAATGCTCATGCCCGTTGCCAACGCCCCTGCACAACATACTACGCAAGCCTCTTTTTCAGCCCAGCAGTTTATCGAACTAGCCCTCGAGAACAAAGTGCTAAAATTTGGCGAATTTGTGCTCAAATCAGGACGAATTAGTCCTTATTTTTTTAATGCTGGATTGCTAGCATCAGGTGAGATGTTGTCATTATTGGCTCGAGGGTATGCTGATGCTTTGGTTGAGCAAATGGCGACACATAACACAGACAGTAGTGACACAGATAACGGCGATAACAGGTTAGTTATTTTCGGCGCCGCTTATAAAGGCATTCCGTTTGTGGCTGCGACTGCTCAGGCTTTATGGCTGCATCATGGTATCAACGCAGATTGGGGTTATAATCGCAAAGAGGTCAAAACGCATGGCGAGGGCGGCAATCTAGTCGGCGCTGAGGTACAAGGTAAAGCCGTTTGGATCCTCGATGACGTGATTACTGCCGGCACGGCAATGCGAGAAGTAGTAGAGATTTTGCAGCAGGCAGGCGCTAGCGTTGCTGGTATCCTTGTCGCGCTAGACCGTAAAGAAAAAGGCCAAAACGAGCAGTCCGCTATTCAAGAGTTGGCAGCCAATTTACAAGTGCCGGTACGCGCTTTAGTCGATATTGATGACTTGATCGGTTATCTGGCTGATGACCATGGCACCCAAAACAGCCAACATAAAGATGCGACCCAACTTGCAAAAATGCAGCATTATCGCGAGCAGTATGGCGTTTAGCGTTTGCGCTTAAACACCTATCTAAACAATAACAAAAATAGTGAGCCCTATTATGAGTAACGACAAGCAAAAAGCGGACAAACCCTTAAATATACTGGTCATCATGGATCCTATTGAGCGAGTCAATTATAAAAAAGATACCAGCCTTGCAATGATGTGGGCGGCGCAAGATCGCGGCCATACGTTAGGCTATTGTCAGGTTCACGACTTATGGCTAGACCGAGGTCAGCTGATGATAGATTCGCAGCCCGTCACGGTATACCGCGACCCCGAGAATTTTTATAGTCTAGGCGAGAAGACGACGGCTACGGTTAAGGATTATGATGTTATCTTGATGCGTAAAGATCCACCCTTCGATATGCGCTTTATTTATGCCACCTATATGCTCGATCACGCCAAAGCGGCTGGCGTGCTAGTCGTCAACGACCCGCAAGCGATTCGCGATTGTAACGAAAAGCTATTTGCCACTTGGTTTAGCGAATATATGAGCCCGACGATTGTCAGCAGCAAACAAGCTCATATTCGTAAGTTTATCGCAGAGCAGCAAGACGTCATCGTCAAGCCGCTAGACGGTATGGGTGGCACTGGTATCTTCCGTTTGACCGCTGATAGCGCTAATATTGGCGTTACTTTAGAGATACTAACAGAGCTTGAGACCCTACCTATCATGGCGCAGCGCTATTTACCAGAAATTAAGGAAGGCGATAAGCGCGTACTGATCGTTGATGGTGAAGTGGTCGATTACTGCTTAGCGCGCATCCCGGTCAAAGGGGAGACTCGCGGTAATCTAGCCGCTGGCGGTAGCGGTGTAGCAATGCCATTGACCGACACCGAGCGCGAAGTGGCGCTAGCAGTTGCGCCTATCGTCAAACAAAAAGGGCTGATGTTTGTGGGCTTAGATTTGATCGGCGGCCGTATCACCGAGATTAATGTCACAAGCCCGACTTGTGTACGCGAAATCGATGATCAATGCGGCACCGATATCGGTACTGATTTCATCATCGCGGTAGAACAAAAAGTAATAGCATAAATTATAAGTGCTTAAAGTAAGCTGTTTTAGTGATAAAAAGTACTATATATGAGCGCGCGATTTCCTCTATACTAGGCAAATTTTAGTCAGCTGCTGTTGTAGCTTTATAGATATTACCAAAATAGATAGGCAGGCGTGCATGAAGACTCCGCATATATTAATGATGGCTGCTGGTACTGGCGGCCATGTGTTTCCAGCGCTCGCCGTAAGCGAAGAGTTGGCTCAGCGCGGCGCCGTTATCCACTGGTTAGGTACGCCAAATGGTATGGAAAATGGTTTGGTTAAGCCGCTTAACTATCCGTTCCATGCTATTGATATGCAAGGACTGCGCGGCAAAGGCATCGGCCGCTTATTAAAATTACCAGTGACTCTACTATCCGCGACGATGGCGGCGATGAAAGTCATTCGTGGCAATCAGATCGATATGGTCGTAGGCTTTGGCGGTTACGTGACTGCTCCTGGTGGTATTGCCGCGCGTATGACCGGCACACCGCTTATTATCCATGAGCAAAATGCTATCGCTGGTATGAGCAACCGTTATTTGGCCAAGATGGCGAATAAGGTGTTGCAAGCTTTTGAGGATACTTTTGCGCACAGTCAAACCAGCCCCAAGCTGGAGACGGTGGGCAATCCGGTACGTAATACCATCACGGGAGTGGCAGCTCCTACTGAGCGTTATGATATTCATGATGATTCGCCGTTGCGCCTGTTAGTCGTTGGCGGCTCTTTGGGCGCGCAAGTGCTCAATGATAATGTCCCTAAAGCCCTAGCTCTGATAGACAAGCCTTTTGCGGTGCGCCATCAATGTGGTCGTAATAATGAGTCAGCCACTCAAGCAGCATACGACAATGAGGATTTGAGCCGTCATAGTACGCAAGTTCAGCCGTTTATCGATAATATGGCCGCCGCTTACAATTGGGCGGATGTGATTGTTTGCCGCGCAGGCGCGCTTACGGTGACTGAGATTCAAAACGTTGGTATCCCTGCCATATTTGTACCGCTACCACATGCTGTCGATGATCATCAGACTGCCAATGCACGCACGCTAACCGAGCATGGCGCTGCTATTTTATTGCCGCAGTCTGAGCTGACGCCTGAGCGCTTGCGTGCGGAGCTGGCATTGCTTGACCGAGCTAAATGTTTAGAGATGGCAGAAAAAGGTCATGCGCTTGCCAACCGCAGTGCTACTGAGCAAGTTGCTGATATTATTTGGCAGTCGTTGTAAGTCTGCCAGCCTTCTGACCTGTTTTCATTACAGACTTTTAGCCGTTTTAGTCTTCTAAAATATTTATATCTACTTTTTCTATTGAGAACCTTTTATGTCTACCTCTACTAAAGCTCTGCCGAAACGCCTGATTGAGATTCCAGAGATGCGCCGTATTCAGCATCTACATTTTGTTGGTATTGGCGGCTCAGGGATGTGCGGTATCGCTGAGGTGATGCATAATCAAGGCTATCAAGTCAGCGGTTCTGACATCAACGACAGTCTAGTGACTCAGCGTTTACAGAGTATTGGTATCGAGATATTTATCGGTCATGACTCAAAAAACATCTCTAATACCGATGTGGTCGTGGTGTCATCCGCGATTGACCGTAGCAACCCTGAGATTAAGGCGGCGCTAAAAGCCCGTCTGCCAGTGGTCCGCCGCGCTGATATGCTTGGTGAGCTGATGCGCTATCGTCATGGTATCGCGGTCGCAGGCGCGCATGGTAAGACTACAACGACTAGTTTGCTGACGATGATGATGGCTGAGGCGCAGCTAGATCCTACTTATGTGATCGGCGGTAAGCTCAACGCGTCAGGCAAGAACGCCGCGCTTGGCAGCAGTCGTTTCTTGATTGCTGAAGCTGACGAATCGGATGCGTCGTTTTTGACCCTGCATCCGATGTCGGCTATCGTCACCAATATCGATCAAGATCATATGGAGACTTACGAGAATAGCTTCGATAAACTCAAAGCCGCCTACATTCAGTTTTTACAGAACATGCCTTTTTATGGCTTAGCGGTCGTTTGCGGTGATGATGCTGAGTTATATGCCATGATAGATGATATTAGCCGCCCAGTACTGACTTTTGGACTTGAACCTTTTAACGATGTACAAGCGATCGATGTGGTAGCGCAAGGCACTAAGACCCACTTTACCGTATTGCGCCGCGACCATGAGCCGCTGCGTTTAACCCTTAATATCCCAGGAATTCATAACGTCTATAATGCGCTTGCTGCCATTACGATGGCCACTGATGAAGGCGTGGATGATGACGCTATCAAACGTGCCCTACAGAAGTTCGCTGGCGTCGGCCGTCGTTTTGAACAGCATGAAGCAGTCACCCTTGATGATGGCGATGTGTTATTAATTGACGATTATGGTCATCATCCCAAAGAAGTCGATGCCACGATCAAAGCCGCTCGCCAAAGCTTTCCTGAGCGCCGTTTGGTAATGATGTTCCAGCCGCATCGTTATAGCCGTACTCGCGACTGTTTCGATGATTTTGTGGAAGTGCTCTCTGCTGTCGATGAGCTACTATTATTAGAGGTGTACTCTGCAGGCGAGAACCATATCAATGGCGCAGACACCAAGTCGCTAGCTCGTAGTATTCGTCTGCGCGGTGAAGTGGAACCGACCATCGTTGACAAAAACAATATCGCGCCAGTGATGCAGCGTTTGTTAAAAGCCAACGATATGCTGATCACCCAAGGCGCAGGTAATGTTGGGCAGATTGCGGTTGAATTGGCTGCGAATCAATTGTACTTAAAATAGCTTCTGGAAGAGTTTGCTCTACCGTTATAGAGCGCCTCGCTTAGCCGTCAAAAGAACGTTAGGAATTCATATATGAACCGTCAAAACAACCAAAGCCTCAGCCAAGACAGCAACGAGCACAGACAACAAGACAATATAGAAAACCCAGAGTCGGCACTAGCAGCCGCTCAGAGCGAGCAAGAGAGCGATGATAAGCCAGCGTTGGGTAATGGAAGAGTCAATAATGACGAAGCTTCCAGCAAGGATTCACAAGTCAAAGACGCCAGTGTGTTTGGTAAAGTTGCAGTGGTATATGGCGGCAACAGTAATGAGCGCACGGTTTCTTTAGATAGCGGTGCTGCAGTACTACAAGCGCTACAGAATCAAGGCGTTGATGCCGAGCATTTTGATCCAAAAGATCAAGATATCACTGAGCTGCGTGCTTATGACCGTGTGTTTAATGTGCTGCATGGTCGCGGCGGTGAAGATGGGCTCTTGCAAGGTGTATTGCAGTGGTTAGATATCCCGCAAACAGGTTCTGGCGTATTGGCCTCTGCGCTGGGTATGGACAAGGTGCGTACTAAGCAGCTGTGGCAAGGCTGTGGTCTGTCGACAGCGCCGTTTTCATTACTGACTGCGGATACCGACTGGCAGCAAGTGGTCAATATGCTCGGTCTGCCTTTGATTATAAAGCCAGTGCACGAAGGCTCTAGCATCGGCATGACGAAGGTCAATCATTTAGATGAGTTACCAGCAGCCTATGCTACTGCGGTACAATGCGGCGATGCGGTGATGGCTGAGCGCTGGATTACCGGCCGCGAATTCACTATCGTAATCATCGATGATGAAGCTTATCCGGTCATTCGCTTAGAGCCTGCTGATATTAGCAATTTTTATGATTTTGAAGCCAAGTACAATCGCAACGATACCAGCTACTATATCCCTTGCGGTTTAAGTGCTCATGATGAACAGCACTTACAAGAGCTAAGCTTAGCCGCTTTTCGAGCGTTAGATGCCAAAGGTTGGGGGCGTATCGACGCCATGCAAGATAATAATGGCAGTTTTTGGTTACTTGAGATCAATACGGTGCCAGGTATGACCAGTCATAGTTTAGTGCCTATGGCCGCCCAAGCGCGCGGTATGGATTTTGAGAGCTTATGCTGGCACATTTTGTCGCAGACATTGTAGGGGGTTGGGTTCTAGGTAATCTAAGCGAATCAGGGGCGATAACGTGGTCTAAGCTTGCTATAGCATAGCTTAGTGTAAACTTGTGTAAATTCAACACTCACAACTCGGGTTAGGCTATTGTTTCACTAGAAAATACGTTAATATTGCAGTGATTGTGTTGTTTTTGCTAGGATTGTCGGATTTTAACCTTAGTAGTACTCAATCACGTAGCCAATAACTGTGCTTTTATAAACCACGTTAAAATAACTTTATAAATGAACGGTCTATTGACACATGTTGCCCCAGTAGCTAGTAAAATTAAATGCATATTAAGTGTAAAATCAATCAAGTATATGGACGGATGCAATTATGGCTCAAACTGTCGATGATGTGGCTGAGCTCATGGATAGTAAAGCGGATCGTCCAAAAAGAAGTTTACCACTTCCAAATTCGGCTAAATACTTTTTTACAGCTATTGTCGTTGCGCTATTATTATTGATATTAGCGATGGGCGCTAAGGCTCTACGTGATGCACCGCCTGCTACCATACAAGTCAGCTCACAAGGTCTGAGTCCGGTCCAGTATCAAAGCTTACAGCAAACGATGAGTCGGCAAACCGTTAGTAGCTTTTTTACCAATGATTTGCAGTCCCTACGTGATATTGCCATGAGACTTGCTTGGGTCGATCAGGTCAGTGTGACTCGTGATTGGCAACGCGGAATTGTAATTACCGCGCTACCAAAGCAAGCGATCGCTAATTTTGGTACTGAGCGACTAGTAGATGCTAAAGGCGAGGTGTTTGTCCCTGTTGATAATAACGACTTGCGCCAACCTCAGTTCGCAACTTTACAAGGCGATATCGAGCAAGCACCGGTCATCATGCAGCAAATGCAGCAGATTAACGACTGGTATGCGCCGCTTGAGATGCAAGTTGAAGATATTATTTTGACCCCGCGTATGACTTGGTTGGTGCGTTTTGATACTGGTCTACGAGTGATTGTAGATAATGAAAACACTGCTCAGAAATTACTGAGCCTAAGCCAGTTATTAGCCGCGCAACTGCACGACCGCCGTGATGAGATGCAGTCGGTAGATTTACGCTACAAGAACGGCTTCACTATAGCGTGGAATGTGAGACAAGAGTCTGATACAGCTAGTACCGATAGCGCTGCGAATCTTTAGCTTATATTTTATTCATCTTTGTGAAAAGGATCTTTACTTTAGAGACATCTAAAGGATAATTTAACGAAACTCGTTAGATAGATTGCTTCGCAAGTACTTTTTAATAATTAATGGGGATGTGCAATCGTTCCCTGATTAGCGATAATTTGTCTGGTAACATGAAAAATACTGAAAACCTCGTTGTTGTCCATCTAAGCGCCACTGCAGTTTATGCTGTGATTGGCAGTGTTGTCTCTGCAAAAGACATCCGTATCATGGGTATCGGCCAAGTCAAAAACAACGACTTCTATCAAGGTCGAATCAAGCATCGCGAACGTCTACAAGGTGCGATAAAGCAAGCCATTCAAGAAGCAGAAGATACCGCAAACTGCCGTGTGCATAGCGTTTGGCTGACTTTAGCGACTCCTGAGCTACTCAGTAAAAACAGTACCGGACAGGTCGATGTTGAAGAGGATGTGGTACTGGCCAAAGACATGGTACAAGCCTTGTCCAACGCAAAAGCTAAAGACCTGCCTTCTGATTATTATCTCATGCACTGCTGTCAGCAAGGTATCTATATCGACGATATGGACTCTATGGTCGATGATGCTATTGAGATGGTTGCCAAAAACATCACCGTGCTTTATCACATGATGATGATGCCAGTGGCCAGTCGCCAAAACATCCAAAAACTACTGCAAAGCTGTGATGTCGGTATCGACCATATCGTCTTTGACGCCGTTACTAGTGCCGAGTACAGTTTGATGAGTGAGGAGCGTCAGCAGGGCGTCTGCTTGGTCAATATTGGCGCAAGTACCACGAGTATTTGCGTCTATAAAGAAAACAAGCTTATCTTTACTCATTGTATCGCGAGCGGCAGTCATGAAGTCACTATGGATATCTCAGCCGATGTAGGCATCTCAATGATAGAAGCTGAGAGACTCAAGAAGTCTCATGGTACTGTCGATACCAATAGCATAGACCCTAGCGCCTTCTTTTTGTTTAAGCCCCAAGGTTCAAATGATGAGATCAATATCGGTATTTATAATTTAGCCCGTATTATTGAGGCGCGATTTATTCAGATATTTACCGAAGTGGCGCGCCAGCTCCATGAGGCGGATTTGATAGGTTTTATTGATCGCGGTATCGTCCTGACAGGCGGCGGCAGTACGATTAAAGGTATGGTGCCATTTGCCAAAAAATTATTGAAAATGCCAGTCGTCATGAGTAATACTCATCCGGCAATCAGTGCTTTTAACCATTTTGACAATGAAGATACCTTTAAACAGCTCAATGCTCAGATTAACGATCGCGCTTATCATACAGCTTTTGGCGCTTTGTTATATAGTCAGAGCGAGCAGTTTCGTCATAGCGAACAAAGCGAGCCTGAAGCTATTCAAGAGAGCCGAGTAAAAGGCACCTTTCAAAGAGTTGGTCAGCGTTTTACTAACATCTTCAAAAAAATACTATGATAGTTGAAAAAGATAGTTTGAAAACGAAACTAAGCTATACTTATTTTATTTAAATACATTTATATATAGTCCGTCGATATGACAGAACCTGCCTGCACTATGACGTGTCGACCCTTACGCTATTTGCAACTGGAGAACCCTTTTTATGTCAAAATATACCATGCCAGATGATAGTCAAGTTCAAGATAACGGCCAAGCGCGCTTCACCGTATTTGGGGTAGGCGGCGGCGGCGGTAATGCGGTAGAGCACATGGTACAGCAAGGTATCAGGGGCGTCACTTTTGTCTGCGCTAATACGGATAGACAAGCGCTAGATCGTCTAACCGCTCCTAATAAGCTACAGCTAGGCGCTAAGACCAATCGAGGTCTAGGCGCTGGCGCTAACCCAGAAATCGGTCGTGAAGCTGCAGAAAGCGAAGAAGAAGCGATCCGCGAGATGCTAGACAACTCTGACATGGTCTTTATTACAGCGGGTATGGGCGGTGGTACCGGCACAGGCGCCGCTCCAGTCGTCGCTCGTATCGCCAAAGAGCTAGAAGTACTGACTGTCGCTGTGGTCACAACGCCTTTTAAATTTGAAGGCGGTAAACGCATCAAAGCGGCTAAAGCAGGTATTGAGCAGCTGACGAACTTTGTGGACTCTATCATTACTATTCCTAATGATAAGCTGATGAGCATCTACGGTAATATCTCCATGCAAGACGCCTTCAAAAAGGCCGATGATGTTTTATTGCATGCTGTACAAGGCATCGCTGAAACTATCGCGCGTGAAGGGCTTATCAATATTGACTTCAATGATATTCGTACCGCAATGACTGCTAAAGGTCATGCGATGATGGGTATTGGCCGTGCTAGCGGTGACGACCGCGCGCGTCAAGCGACTGAAAAGGCAATCAAATCACCACTGCTTGACGATCTGCGTTTAGAAAACGCGAAAGGCTTGCTAGTTAACGTTATCTCTTCTGAGTCGCTATCTTTAGACGAGTTTAGCCAAATCAGTGAAATCGTTGAAGGCATCACTGATAATGACGACGCCAATATCTTTTATGGTTCAGTCATCGATGAGAAGATGGGTGATGACTTACATGTTACCGTTATCGCAACTGGTCTGACTTTGAATGAGGATATCCCTGAAGTACCAGTGCCTTCGGTGACCAGCACGCAATCAGTAGATCCGAGTACCCATACGAGCGCTCTAAACAGTCAAAAGCAGACTCAAGCACAGCAGTATCAAGACTCTACGCCGCGTACAGCACCGCAAGAGCAGCCACAGACTAAGACCAACAGTATCCAAGATTATCTAAAGCGCCAGCAGAATAAATAACGTTTTAGTCATTGGTTTGTTCAGGCCAATAAAGAAGAACCAGCGTTGAGACGCTGGTTTTTTTTGCTTAATAAGTAGCTAATAGCATGAATAGATTACAAAATTATATTTTATTATTAAGGGAAAACGTTAAAAAGTTGTTATGAATAGGTAGAATTATTGAATAAAAATAAGGGTTTAGATCAGGTGGGTCACTACCAGCGATAAAGCTGCAGCCCTTGACTGGCGTGCTCTCAGCCATATTTTGATGAATAAATATAGCTAAAATAGTAGTGACAATAAGTATTATCAATGGCTTAAATATGCAAATTAGTATTTTTTGGCTATAGCGAATTAAGGGGTACTAATGGTACACTAGGGCAATTGTAACAAAATATGTGGGATTACAGCCATGAATCAGAGAACTATAAAAACAGCTTTAGCGGTCACTGGTACCGGTTTACATAGTGGTCAGCCTGTGGATCTTGAGTTTCATCCACAGCCTGTTGATACCGGTGTTGTTTTTGAGCGTTCCGATATACTAGGCTCAGCACCGATTCCAGCTAGTGCCTTTTTGGTGCAAGATACCATGATGTCATCTAACTTAGTATTTGGCGGTACGCGCGTCGGTACGGTTGAGCATCTACTAAGCGCTATTGCTGGCCTTGGTGTCGATAATCTACTGATACGAGTCTCTGCAAGCGAGATTCCTATTATGGATGGTAGCGCGGCGCCTTTTGTGGGCTTATTACTACAAGCAGGCTTTGAAGAGCAAGAAGCGCCTAAGAAGTTCTTGCGGGTGGTCAGACCAGTACGAATCAAAGTCGATGACAAATGGGCTGAACTGCGTCCTTACAATGGCTTTGAGATGAACTTTGAGATTGACTTTGAGCATCCAGCCTTTGATAAGGATTTCCAGCATGCTCAGTTCCACCTTTCCACTCATAACTTTATCGAGCAGTTAAGCGAAGCGCGTACCTTTGGTTTTATGAAAGATATAGAAGTCCTGCGCAAGAACAATCTTGCTTTAGGTGGCAGTATGGACAATGCTATCGTCATTGATGAGGCAAGAGTGTTGAATGCTGAAGGCTTACGCTTCAATGATGAGTTCGTTCGTCACAAGATTTTGGATGCATTAGGCGACTTATATCTTATCGGTTATCCTATTTTGGGCCGTTTTAGTGCGTACAAGTCAGGTCATGCACTCAATAACTTATTGGTTCGCGAAATACTATCTGACCCAAAAAACTTTGAAATTGTAACATTTGATGACAATGTAACTTGTCCTATCGAATATTTGCCACTCTCTGGGCTAGTCGTTGAAGGATAAATACACGAATATACAGGATGTATCGCAACATTTACGCAATATTACATAGTTTACGAAATAACACATTCATAATTTTGAATATATTTAGTCGTTAAAACCGAATAAAATCGCTGAAAGTTAGGTAATACAAAAGCTAACAGCTATCAAAAAACGTACGATGATAATGTCAAATCAAAGACAATCTTCATCATACGTTTTTTTTTGTGCAAAATTTTTTGGATAACGAATTAATAGCGACTAATTTTTAATATGTTATTTACATAACTTTACAATGTAATCTGCAAATTTTTAGTCATTTATTAGCCGCAAAAGTGCTTTTTGCAGCTTTTTATCCGTGGTGACATGCTCAGCTGCCTGTGATATAGTCCGCTTTGTGTTTTGGCTAAGGGCCTGATGCACATTGGTTTTATTGGATTTTGAGACCGCTAGTTGTTCTGAAACTTTAGAATCATGAGCGGCAGTATGAGCTACCACGACGCTGATTTGCTTGAGTTGTTGAAATGTAATTGACTGCTCTGTTAACACTGATAAGTAAGCATTTTGTAAATAGCGAATGTGATTAGCCGCAGTTACTGAACCTACACTGAGTGTGAGTTGCTCATCGTTCAGACCGACAACCCAGCAGGTATTAAGAATCTCTTCTGGTAGACAATCTGCCAATAGTTTTTTTATCTCAGTGGTTGCTTGCGTAAAAACACGCATATTATCGCTCAAGCTTCGAGGTAGTGCGCTACCAGCAAATGCTTGATGATCGATAAGTTGGGCAAGTCGATTAGGCTGTTTTTTTGACATCGTGTTGCTCATTGCAAGATATAAGGTTAAAGCGGACAATCTACGAGGCGAATGACAAAACTAGTAATGATGCTAGTGTCGGGCGCTTAAGACTAGAGTGTTAGCTGCTATACCTAGGATTTTATCATGATTGTTTAATGGCTATATCCTTTAAATGAATTGATGCTTCGTTATGGATGACGAGCGCTCTTGTATTAACTATAGGTAGTAAATTTATGAAACAAGCTTTATTAATTTTGTCAGTACTAGGAATGGGCATAGCACAAACAAGTGGTGCTGCCGAAACGACCTTTCAATCAAATAATACCTTGACTCATACCATCACAAATATCACGGCTGCTTCGAACTACGGTTCTAGCCAGAATATTTATAGCACCAACAGTGGCGCTCGCGTTTATAGCAATGACGAAATCAGTCAAGCTATTGATAACCTAAGCGAGCACGCCAAGCAAAAAGAATATCAGTTAGCATCACTAACTAGCCGTTTAGCGTACGAGCGCGAACAGCAAATCCGCAGTAGTATCCCAGATAGCAATTCAGCGCCAGCTCGCGCTGCAGCGCGTGCAGCAAGAGCAGCGCACGCTAGAAGTACAGGCTACTGTGCCCGTTATGTGCGTAAAGCGCTACAGTCTGCCGGTTACGAGTTTACTCCAAACCCATCTGCTTATCAGTATGCGACGCGTGGCACGCTTGCTCAAGCAGGCTTTACCAAAATCAGTAATGACACACCGCATCAGGTGGGTGATGTGATCGTCTATGACCGTAGCTCAAGACGCCCGCACGGTCATATTCAAATATTTGACGGTAACGGCTGGGTCTCAGACTTCCGCCAAAAAGGTATCAGCCCATACAGCGGTGTCCATAGTTATACCACATGGCGCGACTCACAATACGTAGATGATGCCTCAGATCGTGGTATCTATCTTGCGATGGCTGACGAGTAACTGCTACTATATTTGTAGTCAATTATAATCTAGCTATCGTTAGTTCAGCAAAAAACCCAGTAATGATCTAAATGACATTGCTGGGTTTTTTATGCGGCATCTCATGCTACGCCTATGAGTTTTATCATCTTTTAGATCTGCTAAGTCATTACTCTTTATCCAGCTGCAGCTTTGACCAGTGCTGGCGCTGATGAAAATCGGCTGGCGTGGCGTGCTCAGTTGCAAAGTAAAGTGGCGTGCCTGCGAAGTTGAGAATGACGCATGGATGTATCAAGGCAGTCAAGTTAGAATTGAGTATGCGCGGCATAGAGTCAGGTAGCATATCTAATGCGATTGAGAATTGGCGCTGTTTCAATAACGAATCACTACTTGCTAGTGTTTTATTATGCCATTGAATATGGACGGGATGTTGACTGCCTTTTATCAATAAGGGTATGGGCGGCAGCGTAACAGGGGTACGGTAGTCCGTAAACTGATAGACCGCATATTGACCATTTGGACTGGCATTTATCTCCACATAACTTGCCGCGTTATTGGTTATAAAACACTCTAAGCAAGTCTGCTGCCATAGATAATCTGCAAAGCCGACTTTTTGTTTATTCCAAAGCGGCCATTGCAACTGATCCAATAAGGTCATAGACGGCAGCTTAACCTCATAGCGGAGGCTTAAGCTAGTATCCATATCGCTACTTATTGTATTTAGCGTATCGCTGTCAGCATTCGCTGAGTCCATAATCGTAGCCGTTACTTTAACGATAATTTGCTGTAACTGGGAAACGGACATACCGATCTTTTGAGCATCACTCACTAAGCTATCGTTTGCAAGCTTAAGAATAAAAGTCTGACTCATATTATGGATTGCCTTATCGTAAATAGGTTAAATGCTGACAACTCGCTGAGCGGCCAAAAAATATAGCAAAAGTAGAAGAGTAAAAATGACAAAAGCCGCAAGTCTAATCAGCTGCGGCCTTTAAGATAAGTCTATAAAGAGTATTAAATCATCACTCTTTATGCATTACTGAGCATAACGGGCTAAGTTAGATAGCTTAGGATTGGCGTTTGGGTTTTGGCGTAATAACAGCGCCATACGGCCGATAGTGTGAATCACATTGGCATTCGCTGTAGTCGCAATCTCAGTGCTCACGATATCACGCTCATGCTTAGTGCCTGCTGGCAGCTTCACTTTAATCAGCTCGTGATCGCTCAATGCTCTATCAATCTCTTCACTAATGGCAGGGGTGATGCCTTTATTGCCGATCATAACGATAGGCTTGAGCTCGTGGCCAATACTTTTTAGGCGTTTAATGGTTTCATTATCAAGTTGCATAACATTCCTTATATCAATATAAATAAGTTTTAGTGTCTGTATCAACGACAGAGTACACCGGCGCAGTACAAACGATATCATCAAAAATTTAATGCGTATTATAAGCAATATGAGACTATCTTGCTTGAATTCATTAGGATTTTGGACGATTTTAGGTGAGGGAAATGTTAAACTAAGCGTCTTAACTTGGTTTTTGTAGCGCTTTTTTGTGATAGGTATAGGAGCAAGTATTTTGGCTACGCGTATTGAAAATAAAAAACTCTCAAAAAGTAGCCGTGCTTGGATGAAAGAGCATCTTGATGACCACTATGTCAAGCAAGCGCAAAAAGACGGCTATCGTGCGCGCGCCGCTTATAAACTGTTAGAGATCAATGACAAAACCCAGACTATCACTAAAGGGATGACCGTAGTCGATTTGGGCAGTGCGCCGGGGAGTTGGTCGCAAGTAGCGAGTAAGCTAGTAGGCGACACTGGCACCTTGATAGCTTCTGATATTTTACCGATGGATGCTTTGGCTGATGTCACTTTTATCCAAGGTGATTTTCGTGAGGCTGAGGCTTTTGACGCGATTATGGCGCAAGTGGGCGATAGCCAAGTCGATGTAGTGCTATCCGATATGGCCCCTAATACCGCGGGTAACAGCGCGGTCGATCAACCACGCATGATGTATCTGTGTGAGTTGGCAGTAGATTTTGCCTTAGCAACTTTGCCTAAAGGCGGCGCGCTGATTATGAAAGTCTTCCAAGGCGAGGGCACACAAGAGCTTAGGCAGCAAATGCAGCGCGACTTTAGTAAGGTTCGCAGTATCAAACCGGCTGCTTCTAGACCACGCTCCAAAGAGATGTTTTGGATAGCGATTCGATAGTTTTGAATAAGATTTAAACGCTGCTAGTGTTGCTACAATAGTTAACTGAAAAGTGATATCTAGTGGTTGAATTGTACCGATTAAAACCATATATCGTGGTATATTAGCTTTGTTTTAAGCAATTATTAAAATGAAGTCGCCTTAGAGTAACGGGTTATTTATATTAGTTTTTATCTTTTAATCGCGGTGTTTAGTCACCATATACTATATATAGTCCACACAAAGACTGAAATAAATAATAGGTTAACGCTTTGAAGGCGTCACGTGTCGAGTTGACACACCAATAAGTAGGGATGGGAAAGCTTGTGAGCGACATGGTAAAAAATACCTTATTGTGGCTGGTGGTAATCGGCGTTCTAGTGCTAGTGTTTAGCGGCTTTGATCAATCATCAGAGCCTGATAACCTTAACTACTCTGAGTTTGTGACCGCAGTGTCAGAAAATCAAGTAGCTAGCGTTGAGATCGACGGTGAACAAATCACTGGTGAGAAGAAAAATGGCTCAACATTTGAGACCATTAGACCGGCTGTGGCTGATGAGCAGTTAATGCCAATGCTGCGTGAAAATCAGGTCGAAGTAGAAGGCACAGCACCAAAACGCCAAAGCATACTAATGCAGCTATTGATTGCTAGTTTCCCGATTCTATTGATTATTGGTCTCTTCTTATTCTTTATGCGTAATATGCAAGGCGGCGCTGGCGGTAAAGGCGGTGGCCCTATGAGCTTTGGTAAGTCAAAAGCCAAAATGCTGAGCGAAGATCAGATCAAGGTTAATTTTACTGATGTTGCAGGCTGCGAAGAAGCCAAAGAAGAAGTCGTCGAAGTGGTTGAATTCTTGCGTGACCCTGATAAGTTTACTAAGCTTGGTGCGACTATTCCGCGTGGTATCTTGATGGTCGGACCTCCAGGTACCGGTAAAACCTTGCTAGCTCGAGCTATCGCTGGTGAAGCCAAAGTACCGTTTTTCTCAATATCAGGTTCTGATTTTGTGGAGATGTTCGTTGGTGTGGGTGCTTCGCGTGTTCGTGATATGTTCGAACAAGCAAAAAAGAGTGCGCCTTGTATCATCTTTATTGATGAGATTGATGCGGTCGGTCGTCATCGCGGCTCAGGTATGGGCGGTGGTAATGATGAGCGCGAGCAGACACTGAACCAATTACTCGTTGAAATGGATGGTTTTGAAGGTAATGAAGGGGTGATTGTCATCGCCGCGACTAACCGTGCTGACGTCCTCGATAAAGCGCTACTCCGTCCTGGCCGTTTTGATCGTCAGGTACAAGTAGGCTTGCCAGATATTAAAGGCCGTGAGCAAATCCTAAAAGTACATCTGAAGAAACTGCCAAATACGATCAGTGTCGATGCGCGAGCTTTGGCTCGTGGTACACCTGGCTTTACTGGTGCTCAGCTTGCTAACCTCGTCAACGAAGCCGCACTATTTGCCGCGCGCCGTAATAAGCGCAGCGTCGATATGAATGACTTTGAAGATGCCAAAGACAAGCTCTATATGGGTCCTGAGCGCAAATCTATGGTGATACGTGAAGAAGAGCGCCGCGCCACCGCTTATCATGAGGCAGGTCATGCCTTAGTTGCTGAATTACTACCGGGTACTGATCCGGTGCATAAGGTAACGATTATGCCGCGCGGATTTGCTCTAGGGGTTACTTGGCAGTTGCCTGAGCATGATCAGACAAGTATGTATAAGTCAAAAATGCTCAATGATATCGCTATTTTGTTCGGCGGTCGTATCGCTGAAGAGGTGTTTATCAATCAGATGTCGACTGGTGCTTCTAATGACTTTGAACGTGCGACTAAGATGGCACGAGCAATGGTGACTAAGTATGGTATGTCAGATGCGCTAGGTATCATGGTCTATGAAGACGATGATAGCTCGCAAGGGTACTTCGGCGGCGGTGGTCGGACGATTTCTGAAGCCACGCAGCAAAAGGTCGATGACGAAGTTCGCCGGTTGTTAGAAGAGCAATATGACATCGCGCGTGAATTAATCGAGGCAAATCAAGATAAAATGCACGCTATGGTAGACGCGCTTATGAAGTGGGAAACGATTGACCGTGATCAGCTGCAAGATATCTTAGCAGGCGAAGAGCCACGTCCACCAAAGATTTACCAGCATAACGAAGTTAATTTATCAAAAGATAGAGAGAAGCCTGAAGGTACCATTCCGCCGCCCCTACCAGCGATGTAATGACTTGGTATAGTGGATATAAAACCATTGAAATTAAGAAGCCCTTTTCATAAAGGGCTTTTTTTGGGTTAAAAATTAGAGATCTAATACCCCAATCCTAATGTAGGAGCTGAATGTCGTAATAAAAGGTTTAGACTCCGTTCTGAGGAATTGTAAAGGTCAGACAGACTTTAGGAGTACCGCTCATTTACTGATATGATAAGCTAAAAATTAATAGTGCTTTATTAATAAATTTTCATCTACATGAGATCAGTTATGCCGTTGTTTCAGCCCTTACCTGCTTATAGTATCCGCATACGTCACAAAACATTAGACTTATCGAAGCCGCAAATTATGGGTATTTTAAATGTGACCCCAGATTCGTTTTCGGACGGTGGGCAGTTTAATGCTGTAGAAAGTGCTCTAAATCGAGCGCAGGAAATGATCGCAGCAGGTGCCACTATTATCGATATCGGCGGTGAATCCACACGCCCAAATGCTGAGGCAGTAGCGACAGATGAGGAGATAGCTCGCGTCATACCAGTAGTTGAAGCGATTCGCGCACACTGCGGTGATGAGATATGGTTATCGATTGATACCAGTAGCCCACAAGTGATAGAAGCGGCATTCGCAGCTGGCGCAGATATTTGGAATGATGTCCGTGCGCTCAAACGTGAAGGCGCGGCTGCCATGGCCGCTAAGTTAGATATTCCGGTGATGCTGATGCACATGCGCGGTGAGCCGGCAACCATGAACAGCTTAGCGCAGTACGAGGATGTGGTCAGCGAGGTAATGACGGAGCTTGCAGCGCGTGTAGAAGACGTGACTAGTCTTGGCGTCAAACGTGCTAATATAATCCTAGATCCAGGATTTGGCTTCGCTAAAGATTACGCACATCATTGTGCGCTGTTGACTCAATTAGCAAGCTTACAAAGCTTAGAGCTACCGCTGATGTTTGGTATTTCACGTAAGCGTTTTTTGGCAGAAGTACTAGACAAGAGCAATATAGCCCGTTATAAAAACTCCAAAGCTATCGAACGTGATATAGCGAGTACGGCAGCCGGTTTATTTGCACTACAACAAGGCGCGAGTATCATACGTACCCATAATGTGGCGATGATGCAGCAAGCCGTAGCACTTTGGCAGCAGCTCACAGACTATAATCATTTATCAGCTTAGCTTAAACAAACGATGCTTGACATTTAAGACGGCACTTATAGTTAAGTATGAAAAAGATGTAGCGAAACTGGGATGAATTTTTTGCAGCCTCTGTCGACGTAGGCACAGCAAGCCAGAAAAATTTATACCAGTTTCGCGTATTAAATAACGTATCCATTTTATTTAGTATCGGCTATATATAAAATAAACTTGTCTTCAATCAAACATCATATTATTAATAATAAGCGCTTAACCAGCAAGCGCGTTAACGACTAAAGAGTTATTTATGACTACCCAACCCGAGCCTACCGCTGAACAGCGCCGTATTATTTATCAAGCCCGTCGCGGCCTCAAAGAGCTAGATTTTTATATTGATCCTTACGTAAAAGAGCTTTATCTAGCGGCTGATACTGCCGAGCAAGCTACCTTTGCTGAGCTGCTCACATATGAAGACCCTGATTTATTAGATTATTTTACCAATCAAAGTCAGCCGGATGACGCTGCGGTTTGGGAGCTAGTCAATAAAATTAAGACTTGGCGTCATAGTAAGGACTTAACCTAGTAAGGACTTAATGCGTTAGGCACTGTGCTAAACTGTACAGGTGTGCGCTAAACTGTACAGGTATTAATCACTCGGCTCTACTTTACGCAATTTGCTGGATAATTAGATGACCATGTCGCGCTTATCGTTACGGATTGATACTCCTGTACAGCCTACTAGCTATTTGCGTGCCTTATTATATGGCAGTTTGACAGCTATTATTATTCTACTCGCTTGGTTAGCGAAATTATGGCTTTGGCAATATGTGCTCATTTTGCTGGTAGCTGCTGCGGTTGTGAGTTATTTGGCTTTATCAAGGCCAATCTTAATGCATCTTAGTCAGCCTCCAATGAGCAAACGCATCGATCTAGGTTGGCAGCTGCTGATGCGTACCGGACGCGCTGACGAGCTTTGGCAAGCTACGCTCTCTACAGCCCATCACTATCCGTGGTTGATACATTTAACCCTGATAATAACTGAACCTTATCAGCGGCCCTTTACCGTGACCATATTCCGCGATCAAGTGAGCGCTGAGCAGTGGCGACAGCTGAGCGTATTAGCTAATAGTGTCGATGGCGCCACTCAAAGCGATTAAAGTACCACGGTCGAATGTTCAGCACGCCCTAAATCTATAAGCTACTAGACGATACAAGCCATAACAAAACACCTCTCTAGCTATATAAATGGATTTGTTATATTAGGGCTGTTGAAAACAAATATAACGATAAAAGGAGAGAGTTATGAGTTTATTAGGAAATTTAGTTTCGCAAGTCGCGCGTAGTGCTATGGATCCAAATGATGCGCAGCGTAATCCGATCAATCAGCGCACCAGCCCGCGCCGTACTGGTGGTCTTGGTGATATATTGGGCAGTGTGCTCGGCGGTTCGGCAGGCGCTAGTAACCAAGCAGGTGGCTATAATCCGCAGCAATACGGCCGTCAAGCAGATAATGGCTTCGGTCTAGATGATCTATTAGGTGGCTTAGGCGGCGGCGCACAGCGCGGCAGTATGAGCTCAGGTGCAGGCGGCCTTGGCGATATCTTAGGCAGTGTGCTTGGCGGTGGTCAACGTAGTAGAGGCGGCTTTGGCGGTAAGGGTATGCTAATAGCCGCGCTGATGCCGATGGTGCTAAGCTGGATACAGCGCAATGGCGGTCTCAGCGGTGCGTTATCGAAGATTACTGGTATGGGCCATGAAGCACAAGCGCGCTCTTGGATGAGCAATAGTGAGCCTAATGATAACTTAGATCCTAATGAGATCAATCGTCTATTTGACGAAAACGAGATTCAGCAAGTGGCCGCGCAAACCGGCGCTAATGATAGCGAAGTTCGCCAAGGGCTAGCAGAGCTGTTACCTGAGGTAATGAATCAGCTGACCCCAAATGGTAACTTAGATAATGAGGAAGAAGCGAATCAAGAGATTGATCAGATTATCGGTCAGTTGTCCAACCGTCTAGGCACTTTACGATAATGGCCCCATGTTTGTGTTATAGCTACCTTTAACTGTGTAGTCTGCCGCTACTTCTTACGCAGACAGCAGATAGCGGCCAAAAGAGCACGTTTGTATAGCGTGCTCTTTTTTATTGTGAGGACTTCAATAATACATACTACATAGATATGTTAAAAATGGTGAACAAATGCGCAACGGTGCTGGTAATCTTATAAGATGAGGGTATCAGCCACTGCATAGGATACTGACGCATGCCGTTTAAGCCGATCCAAGCCGCTATTGCCATCGTCGTAGGTCTTATCATCTGGTTTGTCATTCCTGTACCGACGGGCGTCACCGCTGACGCATGGCACATGCTGGCTTTATTTATCGCCACCATCGCTGCCATTATTGGTAAAGTACTACCCATCGGGGCGATAGCGGTCATCGCCGTGACGCTCGTGGCTTTGACGGGTGTGACCAGTGACAGCCCAAAACAAGCCATCAATGATGCGCTCTCTAGCTATTCAAGCCCGCTGATATGGTTGATTGGTATCGCAGTGATGATATCGCGCGGCCTTATCAAAACCGGTCTTGGTCGCCGCATTGCTTATTATTTTATTTCTATCTTTGGCAAAAAAACCATCGGAGTCGCATACTCATTGACGGCGGCTGAGCTGATGATAGCGCCTATCACGCCGTCGAATACCGCGCGTGGTGGCGGTATTATTCATCCTATTATGAAATCTATCGCCCAAAGCTTTCATTCAACGCCAGAGGAAGGCACGCAAAATAAAATTGGTCGCTATCTGGCAATGGTCAATTACCATGCCAATCCGATTACCTCAGGGATGTTTATCACCGCGACCGCGCCCAACCCTTTAGTGGTAGATCTGGTAAATAAAGCCACAGGCGGCAACATTCAGCTGTCGTGGACAACGTGGGCAGTGGCGATGTTTGTGCCGGGCATCCTGTGTTTAGTGGTGATGCCCTTGGTGATTTATCTGATCTATCCACCTGATGTCAAAGTCACACCCGACGCTAAAGGTTTTGCAAAAGACAATTTGGCAGACATGGGTAGCATCAGCCGCCAAGAAAAAATCATGCTCGGTGTGTTTGGCCTGATGCTACTACTCTGGGCCAATATCCCAGCGCTGCTATTGGGTGAGCAATACAGCGTCGATTCCACGACGACGGCTTTTATCGGTCTGACGACTTTGATATTGACTGGGGTGCTGACGTGGGAGGATATTCTCAAAGAAAAATCTGCTTGGGATACCATCATCTGGTTTGGTGCCTTGATTATGATGGCCGCTTATCTGAATGAGCTTGGCTTGATTCGCTGGTTTTCTGATAATATCGAGGCGATGATTGGTACGACGGGTCTGGGCTGGGTAGGTGCCGTGGCGATTTTGACGCTGGTGTATTTGTACATTCATTACTTCTTTGCAAGTACGACTGCGCATATCACCGCTTTATTTGCCGCCTTTTATGCCGTTGGGCTGAGCTTAGGAGCGCCGCCCATGCTATACGCGCTGATTTTGGCAGCAGCGGGCAACATTATGATGACCCTCACTCATTATGCGACCGGCACCGCCCCCGTCATCTTTAACTCAGGGTATGTAACCTTAAAAAAGTGGTGGGGCATCGGCGCTATCATGAGTGTGGTCAATCTGGTGATTTGGATAGGGGCAGGTATGATATGGTGGAAAGTGCTTGGCTATTATTAATAGGTATCTGAGTGTTAGAATTAGATGAGTCACGGTTAAAAGCGCTCATCCAAAGTTTCTAAAGTATAGTTAAGCGCTTGAAAACAGATGTCCGTCTTAAAGCCGCGATACTGCAAAAATCGCAGCTGCTTAGCTTTTTCTTTTTGCTCCACTGGTATAGTGTCACCATACTTCTTAGTGCGAGCCTCTACCGCTAGTTTGAGCCAATCAACCCCCTCAACTAAGCTGTCATCAGGATCAACGAACTCGCGAAACTCTTCAGACTCACTATTTGCCATATCAATGAGCTCATCAATATTGCTTGGCATAGTGATTTGCTTTTTATAAAACTCCTGCTTGATACGCTGACGGCCGCGGCCTTTACGAATGTTTTCACGAATTAGCATAAGGGTAGTGCGGTAGTCACTTTGATAACCTTTCTCTTCAAATTCAGCAAGCAGCTTATCAATACTATCCGGGTCTTGCTCTTTGTCGATAAGCTTTTGTTTGAGCTCCGCCTTACCGTACTCACGCCGTGACAGATAATAAAAAGCCAACCAGCGCAAACGGCTCTCAGCTTTGATAGCATCGAGCTCGGCTTGCTTTTGTTCAGGGGTGCGCAGGTAAGCTTTAAGCGCCGGGGGTAGGTTGTCTATCTCGCAAGCCGTGAACGCCGCTGTAGACGCTTCTGTGTTCTCTTGATCAAGAGACGTCGCAATATTATCGGTTACTTGTTTGGCGATATCGTGAGAGCTATCTGCTTCGTCACTACTGCCGTCTGTATGATCTTCATCTGTATGTACCTTGCGCTTAACTTCAGCTAGCATCTGCTGAATGCTTTGTGAGTCTGGCGGCACGTAAGCGGGCGCATCATTGTGCTCAGCGACAAAAATTGCTGCAGCATGGAAGCGCTTTTTGCGTTTTTTTGATTTTGATTTAAGGGAATTTGATGAAGGTTTAGCTAATGATTTATTTGAAGATTGGGATAAAGCATCAAAGCTTGAAGAATCCTCTGCAAAAAAGCTTTTGTCACTCTCATCAGTGGATGTAGTATGAGTTTTCTTCTCAGAAAAAGGCTCTGCGCTTTGTTGCTTTACGCGCTGTGCTTTTTTTGATTTTCTGCGATTAAATAGCTCGGTATTTTTGGTAGTTGAGCTTTTATTATTATGACGTTTTGGTTTACTGCTAGCAGCAGAACTAGCCGAGTCGGTGTCCGACTCGGCTAGAATTTCAGCTAATGTTTTAATCTGCATTTTTAACCTATAAGCTATTCAATAGCATGAAGATTTTTGTGCTTAAGCCATTACTGTATAGGCGATGCTTCTAAGTCCTGACCGGCGTCTATATCTTCGTCATTAGCTTCGGGCTGTTCTTGTGTCCCTGACCCTAACTTTTCTGCACGAATCTTAGCTTCTATCTCTTCTGCGATGGCAGGGTTTTCTTTGAGATAGAGCACTGAGTTGGCTTTACCTTGACCAATCTTTTCATCGCCGTAGCTATACCAAGAGCCCGCTTTGCCTACTGCGCCAATCTCAACGCCAAGGTCAATGACTTCAGCTAAATGGTTGGTACCTTCGCCATAAGTAATCTCAAATTCGGCTTGGCGGAACGGCGGCGCCATTTTGTTTTTGATGACTTTAACGCGAGTTTGGTTACCGATGATGTCATCACCGTTTTTGACCGCGCCGATACGGCGAATATCCATCCGCACCGAAGAATAAAACTTCAATGCGTTACCACCTGTCGTGGTCTCTGGACTACCAAACATGACGCCAATCTTCATACGAATCTGGTTAATAAACACCACCATACAGTTGGAGCGTTTAGCATTACCAGTGATTTTACGTAGTGCTTGGCTCATCAGACGCGCCTGCAAGCCCATATGCGAATCGCCCATCTCACCCTCAATCTCCGCACGTGGCGTGAGAGCGGCGACCGAGTCAATCACGATCATATCGATAGCGCCTGAGCGTACTAACATATCGGTAATCTCAAGTGCCTGCTCGCCATTATCAGGCTGGGAAATCAATAAGTCGTCCGTATTAATGCCTAACTTACGGGCATAAACCGGATCAAGCGCGTGCTCAGCATCGATAAAGGCACAAGTACCGCCTTGCTTTTGGCATTGAGCGATCGTTTGTAGCGTCATGGTGGTTTTACCTGAGCTCTCAGGGCCATAGATTTCAATGATACGGCCTTTAGGTAGGCCGCCAATTCCTAAGGCAATATCTAAGCCTAGAGAGCCTGTTGAGACTACATCGACATCCATAGCAACAGAATCGTCACCGAGATGCATAATAGTGTTCTTACCGAATTGCTTCTCGATTTGTCCTAGTGCTGCTTTGAGTGCTTTTGCTTTGTTGTCGTCCATAATGGACTCCTTGTCAGTAATGAATTTACAAGTGATGTTTTAAGATATAAGAGTGACTAAGTAAACAGAGTAAGTGAGTTGGGATAGTCTTTATAAGCCCAAAATAGTCGAAACGGTTAGAGCTATGACTTAGATAGCTATCTTTACTATACAGTAAAAAAAATAGCGTTAGCAGTAAAATTAAGTTTAGAGCGTAGTCGTCAGCAGAGTAGCTACTGTACTGACTAACTCCTGATAAAACCTTTATAAAAATTACTAAGCAAATGATAGAGTTAAAAACTAAAAGCCTATAAGGATGCGCTTTTTGTTTGATTATTAGATGAGGTAATTATAACAAAATCCAAGCTAAATAATGAGTTTGTCTCACTCTAAACGACAATAGATGTCGCCTAACTTTTATAGTTTTTATAGGTTTTTATTAGCGCTCAGCTAGCCTGAATGAAGAGTAAATAGTATGATTTGTGCGCTCTGAAAAAATACAGATTTGTCAAGAGCAAATATAGTTGTCCACAGCAAAAATAAAATAAAATTTTGCTCGCTGTGAAACATTTGCGGCAATCAAATTTATTTTAAAATAATTATAAATAATTTTTTATTGTTTTAAATTAAGTGTAAGTAATTGATTTTATTATAAAAATAAATTGTATAAAAAATGACCAATTTTACCTAAAGCGTTAAGCTATCGACTCATATCCTTGTCAAGTACCTAGTTATCCACAGGGTTATCCACAGCTTCTGGGGAGAACTCTGCAACCCCTTATTATATCGATGATTGCACAAATTTGAAAATTATTAGAGTCTATCAATTTTTGATATAAACACCTTAAACATATCGGCTTGAGAGTCTTTTGAGCATAAGGTTTCACATTTAAAAAGGGAGATAATTTGTCTATTTGTTAGTAAAAATTTGAGACGTCTTAGCATTTCGCAGCAAAACCCTAAATAGAAGAGCTCAAGATGCAAAAAAGCGACTGTTGGTAGCAGTCGCTTATGGTACGTAAATAAGGTTTTAGATATTGACTATAGGGCGTCTGATGGCGACTAGGGCGTGTTGAACATTCGACCGTGGCACTGACAGAGACTATTTTTTAGACGATTTGCAGATAAAAATGGTAAGTTTAGTCGTTCTAAGCGTCTATTTTTATCAATAAAGCGGCAAAAAATAGTCCTGTCCCTGTTGTTGTAGTTAGGGCTGATGCTAAAATCGCCCTAGTCGTTGTAAAAATTTAGCTAAGGCATCTGCATTACCTGCAATTTTCCCTTAGACTAGAACGATTTTAGCTATCAGCAGTGCCTTCTTGTGAATGTTCAACACGCCCTAGTCTTTCGTATAAATCAAATCCCATACGCCATGATCACGGTCGATACCGCGGCGCTCAAACTTAGTCATCGGGCGAAAATCAGGACGAGGTGTAAAGTTGCCTGTACCGGCTTGATTGCTCAGTCCTGCAAAGTTATCGAGTACTTCTAGCATCCAAAAAGCGTAATGCTCCCAGTCTGTTGCGGTATGAAACCAGCCGCCCGGTTTTAGAGTGCGGGTGACAATCGCCATACGCTCAGCACTAACAAAGCGGCGCTTAAAATGGCGTTTTTTGCGCCAAGGATCTGGGAAGTAGAGCTGAATACGATCGATATGGTTTTCAGGGAGCTGCTTGAGCAGTTGTATGGCGTCGCCGTTGATAATTTTGATACTAGTCAGATTTTGCGTGCCTGCCATATAAGCGCATTTACCAATACCAGGCTCATGCACCTCAACACCGATGAAGTTGCGAGTCGGATCGGCTATCGCCATCTCAATCAAAGAGTCCCCGAGCCCAAAACCTATCTCTACTGTGAGCGGCGCATTGCTACCGTTTGGACTATCATTGAATAAGACACGTAGATCATCAATGCCGTCAAGATTACCATCGCCAAAACTGTTGTTGACTAGATATTCTGCAAACTTGGGATCGGTTAACGCTTGCTCCGCGTTTTTATTCATATGCGTGCGGCGCTTCATAAAAGTATTCACAATACGCATATGCTTATCGTTATTAGCCTCCTTGTCATCAGTTGTAGAGGCCGTACTAACGGCTTCAGAGCGGCTATCGCTGCTATTGTCTACTGAATGATCTACTGGGCTGGCGACTGGAGTGTCAATAGAATGATCGGAGGGAGATTGTGAGCTCATAATATGGCTAAGACTTTATAAAGTAATAAGTAGACAGGTATTATAGGTTAAATCTATTGGGTTTTTAAGCGAAATATAGCGAGCAAAAGCGCGAACAGCATTTAAAGGCTTGGATTAGTCAAAGGCAGCTCCAACGCCGTCTTAAACTGCGAGCCTAAAAGCCGGTTAGCATTTGACTAGTGGATGCATTGAGCTTGGCGATATCTTATAATAGTTATACTAATGCTAGTTAGTTTAAGCTATATCCTAAGTTTACTATTTTTAAGTGCTCTATTTTTATTAGACAAACACGTTTAATACGACCTTTCAGCCTCTCTAAAAAAGCCCCAATGCTTAAAATAACAATAGGGCCACTACCATGCTATTTATCGAGACGGATACGCCGCCCCCTTTCTACCGAGAAGAGCTGACCGCTGCTCGGCGCAAGCAGCTAGACCAGTGGTTTATCAGCCACCGTAGCCAAGACTATTACCTCAAGCGCTTTGAGCAGTTCGATGAGCAAGGATATCTGTCTCCTAAGTGGCATTGGGCCGCCTTTTTTATGACCTTTTTTTGGCTGCTCTATCGCAAACGTTACATCGATGCGATCGTCTACAGTGTCGCCGGTTGGTCATTTATTCAGCTCACCATTACTATCGTTTTAGTCTTTGTTGAATTTGCGGCGATGTCTTTTATTCCGCTGGCTTATCAGATGCCGCTGCGTATCGCGATTGCCGCTATCATTTGGTTGTTTTGGTCATTTATGGTGGCGCGCTGGACAGACGCTTATTACTACCGAATGGCAAGGCGTGAGATCGCCGATGCTTTAGACGATCATCCGCGTGATGAGACAGCGCAAAAAGCCATACTACGGCGTGAAGGCGGCGTCAGCTTATTTGGTTTAGGACTGGGATTCGCTATTTTTGTGTTTGCCTTAACGGTCATCAAGGTGCAGTTTTTACCTATTATCGCAAAGCCAAAAGAAAACGAAGTGCTATTCGATGCTTACGATATCACCAAAACCGCACAAAATCAGGTGGCTCTAGCTTATCAGCAAACAGGCGAGTGTCCTACTCAGCTGCCGATAGCGACTAGCAACCCAAAAATACAAGTGCGCATTGATACGCAAACGCCAAGCGTGCCAGAAACCGACTGTACCGTGACAGGTACTATCCAAAATGTCAGGTTTCCACTGCGCTATTTGAACGGTCAGACACTGGTGTTTTATCATCTACCAAATGAGGAGAATTGGCGCTGCACGAGCTCATTAAATGAAAAGCAAGCGCCGGCCTATTGCGTGGCTGATTAAGCATTAGTTTTTTGAATGGGGCAGAGGGTCTTGATCCTTATCAACTGGCGTGGCTTGGTTTTTAAGCTCTTCATAAAATTCGCTTAAGTCCATTTTGCGCGCTTTATCTATATCTTCATCGAAGAGACTCTCAAGCTCAGCCATCGCCGACTGCGCCGATTCGATAAGGCTTGCTTCATCATCATAGATGGCCTGCTGGCGTTCGATCAAATCATCGTCGTAATCGCGGAAAGTCTGCACCGTTTCGCGCGCTTTTTCAGGGGAGATGCCCAATAACTGCAAGGACTCACGCGACATATCTAAGGAGGATAAATAAGTCTCGCGCCATATATGACGAACCCCAACCTCACGCAGACGGTAGTAATGCTGCCTATCCCGCGCTCGCGCTAAAACAATCAAATCTGGATAATTCTTACGTAAATACTCAGCAGTGGTAATAGAGCGCTCTAGATCATCGATGGCCAAAATAAATAACCTCGCTTTATTGATGCCAGCGGCGCGCAGAATCTCAGGGTTTTTGGGATCGCCATAATAGACTTTATTACCAAATTTACGTACAAAATCCACGCGGTTCGCTGAGCGCTCAATGGCGGTAAATTCGATATTGTGCATGCGCAGTACCCGGCCAATAATCTGACCGATACGGCCGAAACCGGCGATAATGACTTGATGCTCGTGATCAGGAATAGTGTCGTAGTCGCGCTTGGGCTTACTTTTTGCAAATAAAGGTTCGCCTGCTTTTTCGAGTAATAAAAACGCAAATGGCGTAAGCGCCATAGAGATAGTCACTACCAGATTTAGCATATTGGCCAGCTCCGGCCTTAAGACATTCTGCGCACTTGCTACGCTAAAGAGTACAAAGGCAAACTCGCCGCCTTGCGCTAACGTCACCCCAAGCCGGATGCTCGTCGGTAAGCGGTTACCTGATACTTTGGCGATAGCCGTTACCACGCCGAATTTGATGACCATCAATGCCAAAGCACAGCCGACAATAAGCACCGGCTTAGCCAGGATAAGCTTGACATCTGTCAGCATGCCTACCGACATAAAGAACAGACCTAACAGCAGTCCTTTAAACGGCTCAATACTCGCCTCTAACTCGTGACGGTACTCTGAATCTGCTAGCAATACACCGGTCAAAAATGCACCTAAAGCCATGGAAAGACCGATCTGCTCCATTAAAATAGAGACGCCCATTACGATAAATAACGCTACCGCCGTTAACAGCTCGGCTGCGCCGCTAGAGGCCACGAACTTAAAGAAAGGTCTGACAATATAACGACTCGATAAAATCAAACCAGCAAAAACCATAAATACTTTAGCAAAATAAATTAAGTCATAGCTTTGTTCGCGTACCCCTGATAAAAAGGGGATGACAGCGAGCAGTGGAATAACGGCGATATCTTGAAACAGTAAGATAGTAAAGGCTTCGCGGCCATGCGTGCTTGAGAGCTGCTGCTTTTCGGTCAATATTTGCAGCACAAATGCGGTAGAGGAAAGCGCTAAACCAAAGCCAACGATAAAAGCTGTATCAAGCTGTAATGCAAAAAACTGATATAAAATCGCCATTAACACGATACCAGTCATGCCGACTTGCAAACCGCCTAACACAAAAATAGAGCGGCGTAGCGCCCACAGACGCGAAGGCTGTAGTTCTAGACCGATGATGAACAGTAGCATCACCACGCCAAATTCAGAAAAATGCAACAAACTCTCAGCGTCGCCTGCGACGTCTAGCGCGCTTGGGCCTAATATCAAACCAGTAATCAGGTAGCCCAAAACGGTTGCAATACCGAAGCGCTTACCAAGCGGCACAAACAGTAGCGCTGCCCCCAAAAAGATAGTCGCTTGTAGCATTAAGTTTGGAGAGCCGGCGGCGGCTGCGAACATAGTAAATCCTTATCAATCAGTCTCAAGCGTATAAGGTTAAGCACAATAGCAAAAAGGCGACTTATTTTTTGCGATAAATTTTCCAGACGTCATTATTGGCAATAGGATTGCTATAAGCATCATTGCGGCGTTTGCGCGGGGTCTGCCGACTATCCACAATTTTAAAATCAGGCAACGCATGCACAATCAGACCGGTACGATAAAAACGAACGCGCTCCGGCTCTAGCATCTCACCTTTATTATCGCGGCAGAACACATAAGCGCGCAAATCAATAAACTCTCGATGCGCAACCAACCTAGCTTCATCATCTGTCTCAAATACGGCAGTCATACGCTCAATCTCTTGCGCAGTATACTCACCGCATTTATTCATCAAGGCGCTGACTGAGCCAAAGCTTTTAGATTCTTTGGCGCGGGTTTTGGTCAGATGTAAGCGCTGCACATTAAAGATAAACTGCGGTATCTCTAGGCTGGCAGGTAGTGGCAGATGGTCAGGGGGCATATCTGCGGCAGGATAAAACTCCTTAGCACGGTCCAATAAGCTCTGCCAGCGCTGCTGATAAGCTTGCACCTCGCTAAGATTACCCTCAAAGATAGGCATATCGCGAATTTGCCGTAGAATATCAGGCGGAAACTGCTCATCACGGAAGCTGGCGATATCTTCTTGTAGCGTTGATAGCAGCACTTTGGCGTGCTTCTTACCGTCCTTTGAAGCAGGATCATCGATGTAGTCGGGAGCAACAAAAGGTGCTGAGCGTCTAGACATGGCAATAGCTCATTATTAAAAATTAATCGTTGATAAAGCTGCGATCTCTACTAAATAATAGCAAAAAGCGGCTCATTATAGATAAAATTATCGTCATTATAACCGCATAAGCGGCTACAGGTTTCATTTATCTACATTAAAACCTTTATAATGAATCATATAGTCATTTTACTTTTACTCTGAACTGACTATATTGCAAGATAACGTTTGTGAAGCGCTATGCCTAAAAAGAGGCTTTATTCAAACATCGACAACGCTACTCTGGTTTAGCAAGCGTTTCTGGTTTAGCAAGCGTTGGTAAAATCATCATGAATATCATCCGTATCATACTCATATCTATACTGGCATTCGCGTTTGGGTTTTGGCTCATTATGGTATCGAATATGGGGCCCGCTTATTGGCCACAAGTTATGAATGGAAGCTTAGATATTTGGATAAGGGGGCTCTTATTAGTATCTGGCTTATTTATTTGGCTAGCCATTATCATTTGGTGGTTAAGCATGATTTACCGCTATTTTTCAAATCCATAAAAATAATTGGACCCTTAAACTAAAATCTTTAGTTAATGATTGTGGCCGATATGTCCGCTATCACTGACGGCTCGCTCGGAGATATCACAAACAAGCGTATCACTGTGAGCCATCGTCTGCGGATGCGATAGGCTCTCCACCTGAATAGTGGCATGACTAATGCCTAAGTCTTGCAAGCGCTGTTCAAGCTCGCTAATCAGCACACTAGCCTCCGTAATACTCATCTCGCCATCGACCACCACGTGACAAGATAAAGCGTTTAGGCCACTAGTAATACTCCAAATATGGAGGTCATGAATCTTTTCGACTTGCTTATGATCGAGCAGACGCTCTTTGACTGCGTCTAATGAGATATCTTTTGGCGTGCCCTCCATCAAGACATGTACCGAATCACGTACAACGCGGTAACCACTTACTAAGATAAGTACCGCGACGATCACCGACGCTGCGGCATCGGCCCAAACCCAGCCAAACCCCATCATCAGTAAAGCGGCGACAATAGCGGCCACTGAGCCCATCAAGTCACTTAAGACATGTAGATAGGCGCTTTGCATATTGAGGTTAACAGGCTCTTTAGCGTCAGAGGAGTTTTGTTTTTCTCCATGACTGTGTCCGCTATCGCCACTACGGCTACCTCGGTGCATCAGCCAAGCCACTAGGATATTAATAAGCATGCCGATAGTAGCGATGATCAGCATACCTTGGGTAGCAATCTCAGGCGGTGAGTTAAGGCGTTTGATCGCTTCATAAAAAATCATCAAGGCGATAATTACTAGCGTCGCACCATTGACGGTGGCCACGATAATCTCAAAGCGTTTATAGCCAAAGGTCTTTTGATGGGTGGCGGCTTTTTCGCCGATTTTAAATGCCATCAACGTCGCACCAAGGGCGATGGCGTCGCTGAGCATGTGTCCTGCATCAGAGAGTAACGCCAAGCTGCCTGTCAGTAAGCCACCAATCGCCTCGATAAACATATAGCCTGTGATGATCACAAAGCTAATCAGTAACGTACGCTGATAGCCTTTGGTATCTCTCGGCGCGGTGTTTTGCTCTAGGTGAGAGTCATGATCATGAGCGTCTTGATTGCCAGCAGTATAGTTACTATCGTTGTTTTTATAGACATCAATAGGCTCACTTGGAGGCAAATGCTTATTTTGCTTATGACTGGGATCTTCTTGACTCATAACATTACTCAAATTTATTAAGACTTATGGTAAATAACTTCAAGGATTAATGATAAATCTAACATAGCCGAGTATTAGAAGCTGTAACGACGATGTAAAAATGCAGCCAGTAAGCTATAGTCGAGTCACTGCAAAAATGACATCGTGCTACTGGTATGAATTTTCCTTGCATGCTGTTATTACAGAGGCTGCGCAACATTCATTCCAGTAGCACTCTTCAATTTAGCACCATGTTATTTTGAACTGACTATACGTTTAGGAGCCTAAGAATAATAAGAGGAAACGGTGATAGGTTTGAGGTGTCAGCCTACCAGCCGACAGGGTCGATATCTAAAGTCAGTTTTAGATATTTAGCGCTGGGTAGCGCCAGTACGGGTTGCCACCAGTGGTTCAGTACTTGGTGGAGCTGTCCGCGCTCTTTGGCGATGAGGAGTAGCTGGGCATGGTAGCGGCTGTTTTTTTTGCTCATGGGCGCATCGATGGGCCCGAGCACGGCCAAATTGTGGTTAGTGGGCAAGATAGCGATGGCATCTTTGAGCGCTTGCATGGTGGCGGCTAGGGTTTTGCCTTCGCAGCGAATCAGCGCGGCATGGGTATGAGGCGGCAGTCCCATCATTTTGCGCTCTTGTAGTAGATCCCGCGCAAATGACAGGTAGCCGTCTTTTACCAGCTTTAGTAGTAGCGCGTTGTCAGGCTGTAGCGTCTGGATCAGCACGCGTCCTGCCTTGTCGCCGCGTCCAGCACGGCCCGCGACTTGAATCATCAGCTGCGCGGTATGCTCAGGCGAGCGAAAGTCTGCAGATAAAAAACCTCTATCAGCATTAGGCAAGCAGACGAGCGTGACATTAGGAAAGTGATGACCTTTAGCCACCATTTGCGTGCCGACTAGAATCGCCGGCTTACCTTCGTTAATACGCTGATAGATATTCTCCCAGCTGTCTTTACGCCTCGTGGTGTCGCGGTCAATCTGAATAATCGGGTATTGTATTTTACTGGTTTGCGGATTAGCAAACAGCGCATGTAAGTTTTCGCTAAGTCTTGTCGTCCCCATCCCTTTGGTATCTAAGTTTTGACTGGCGCAGTCCGGACAGCTATTTGGAATATAAGCTTGCCAATCACAGTGATGGCATTTTAAATAAGAGCTGCTTTGGTTTTGACGACTATAATGCACCGTTAGATGCGCATCGCAGCGTGGACAGTCTGCTTGCCAGCCACAAGCTTCGCAGAGTAATACCGGCGCATAGCCGCGACGATTTAGAAATATCAATACCTGCTCGCCGGCTTCGAGCGTTTGCCGAATAGCCTTGATGAGATCATCGGTCAGACCTGTGTCATAGTTTGCGCCATCGTCTGCAGTTTGTTGATGAGTGGTTTGCAGGCGGGCATCGATGAGCTGCATAGTCGCAGGCTTGGCACTGCCAGGACGCGTCGTTAGCTGGCACTCTATCAGCTTACCATCTGCTACAAGCTTTAGATGCTCAAGCGTTGGGGTCGCAGTTCCGAGCACGACGGGTATCTTATATTGCAGGCCGCGATATAGCGCCACGTCGCTTGCATGGTAGCGTAGGGTGTCTTGCTGCTTATAAGAGCTATCATGCGCCTCATCAACGATGATCAGACCTAAGTTAGCAAAAGGATACAGCACAGCTGAGCGGGTGCCGATGATGATTTGCGCGTGACCGGTACGGCAGTCTTGCCAACCTTGCAGACGGTAGGTGTTAGTCATACCTGAATGCAGTAGCACGATTTGCGCAGCAAAGCGGCTAGCAAAACGCGCTCGCGTCTGCGGCGTTAGGCCAATCTCTGGCACCAGTATGAGTACTTGCTTGCCAGCTTCTAATACCGCTTGCATCGCTTGCAAATAGACTTCCGTTTTACCACTACCGGTGATACCGTTGAGTAAAACACCTTTATACTGCTCAGCGCTATGAGCAGCAGTAATCGTCGCCACCGCCTGCTGCTGCTCGTCATTGAGATCAAGCGGCATCTTCGCTAAGCTCACAGGCTTAGGCGCTGATTTGTGCTCTATGTAGCGCTCAATTAAGCCCTTGTCTTCTAACGTCTTCAAAAAGCTGCGCTGCATTCCTTCGAGTAATAACACATCTTCGCTCGCACCGCGCTCGCCATGCAACTTGAGCATGTCGAACTGCTGTTTTTGCTTGACCGCATTGGCATGAAAGTCAGCATCGGTGACGTGCGGCAGGATGCGCCAATGAGTAATAAGCAAGTCGAGCGGTTTGCCTTGCCGCACAAGGCTTGGCAGCATCACAGCGAGTACATCGCCTAAAGGGTAATGATAATAACGCGCAAGCCAGTACGCAAGGCGAAGCATAGCGCTATCGACGATAGGTTCATCATCTAAGCACTGATTAATGGCTTTGAGCTTACCCATTGGAACATCGCTTGCGCTTGGCTCAATTTGGGCGATGACGATACCGATCAAAGTCTGCCTACCAAAAGAGACTTCGACGCGGCTACCGATTTTGGGCAAAGATAAGTCTGCAGGCACGCCATAATCAAATACTCGATAAAGCGGAACCGGTAGAGCAACTTGAACTAACATAAATGACGCTCGCAGCCTTATTAAAAGTTAAATTCGGTGATGTTTAAAGTGTAGAGAAACATATTAATAAGTGAAGCATACCAATAGATGAGGGTACTCGTTTTATTATGCGTAATATGAGTAGCACAAATAAGCAAGCCCAAATTGCCGTTATCGATAACCGCGCTTTGGGCTTAAGCTTTTGAGCTTGATAAAGTTGCCTTTGACTTCACGACTGTAGTCTTGAGCTATCAGATTCGATACTCTCAGACTTGACGCTATCCGTTATTCTATATACATAATTGACTCAATCTCTACCACGCCGCCTTTTGGCAAGGCTGCTACTTGTACCGCAGCGCGAGCAGGATACGGCTCACTTAGATTGGCTACAAATACCTCATTTAGTGCCGCAAAATCGCTCAAATCGGTCAAGGAGACGTTAAATTTAACCACATCATTGATAGTACCACCAGCGGCCGCGCAAATGGCTTTAATATTCTCAAATACTTGCTTGGCCTGCGCCTCAAAGCCTTCTTTTAGCTCCATAGTATCAGGATCAAAACCAAGCTGGCCTGAGATATAGACCGTATTACCAACCTTTACTGCTTGTGAGTAAGTGCCAACAGCGGCAGGAGCTTTATCGGTTTGAATAGTTTGACGACTCATAGTTATTCCTTTTAGGAAGTGAATAATAAATAAACAGGGGTTAAGTTATTTTGATAGTTTTATAGCTGATACAGACGCATAATATTGGGGAAGCCTAATAGCGATCTTAGCTCACGGATACCTTGGGCTAAGTGCACCCGGCTGCGAACGACTACATGAACGATCGTATCACTGTGACGTACATCGATCGTCTCTACACCGATATTTAACTGGCGCAGATGATAAACCACTTCGCTGATTTGCTCATCGCTTAGCGAGATGGAGAGTTTGAGATAAGCTGGAAAGCGTATCTTATTACCGGCATCATCAGAGTCGTTTTGTTTAACTGCTTTATCATCGCGCCACTGTAGCTGAATGATTTGGTAAGGATTGTCTTTACGAATATCATCGAGCGAAAAACACTTATGCCGGTGCACGACCAACCCATGCCGTGATAAGTGGCCAACGATTGGGTCGCCATAAATAGGATGACAACAATTGGCAAAATCAAGCTCAACACCCGCAGTATTGACGATGAGCTGCTGCGGCTGCGAGGCTTCACTGACATCCGCTTGCAGACTGCTCATCTCGTCGCTAAATAAGCGTGAAACAACGAGCTGCGGCAATAAAGTGCCAGAGCTTATTTGCTCAAACAGCACGTTTTTATCATCAACACCGCGCCACTCAAGTAGGTTGTTCCACTCAGAATCGTATAAGTCCGCTAGGCTTTTATGGTACGTTTTTAAAGCGCGATCTAGCGCTTGTTGACCATGACGCTGCTTTTCACTCGTAGGTAAGTCTTTAAACCAGCGCAAGATCTCCTTACGGGCTTTATTGGTGACCACAAAGCCAAGCCATTCCGCTTTGGGCTCAGAGTCGCTATCAATTTCAATCTCGACCAGCTGTCCGTTTTTGACAACCGTCCCAAGTTTGGCTTTTTCATTATCAATATTCGCGCCGACAGCGACATTACCCACCATAGGCCCAACCGCATAAGCGAAGTCGAGCGCCGTTGCGCCTTGCGGCAGCTCATAGGCACGGCCCTGCGGACTATAGCAGAGGATTTTGCTTGAATGCAGATAGTCCATCAGCTCGTTAATCGTAGACACCGCCGCGGTAAAGTCAGGACTATTTTCATCTAAGGTCTCTTCATCGACCAGCTCTTTCATATTGCGTAGTGAGGCTTGAATCACTGATTGGCTGACATCAGAGGCATGCTCAGCACCGATCACGCCGAGTCGCGCCGCCTTTTGCATCTTTTTGGTCATAATGACGACTTTGATACAATCATTGTCACGCTCATAAAGTAAAGTCAAAGATTGATTGCCGCCAGGTAGCGGCCGGCGAATATTGTCCTGAATATTCGCATCTTCGATTTGATATTTTTTGATGAAATAGTAAGCCAGCTTATCACAGGCCTCTACCGTATCGAGGACGATCTCAAAAGAGTAGTGACGAAGTAGGGCATTAATCTCGCCGCGGTTGCGAAAGAACTGACGGTACATAGCAACGCGGTTGTCTAAGATTTTAACGTGACCATTTAACTCTAAGTTGTTCAATACCACAATCAGATAGCGATGGATGGCTTCTTTTTGAAAGTTGCGTCCAAGGCCGTGCTGCAACAGCTTATCAGACAGCTTGTTATACATCTCAGAGTTAAGATTGCGGTAGCAGAGCACCTCTATGTAGTCAGCAATGTCATTGATGCCCATCAAGCGGGCGAAGGGCACATAAAAATCTAAAGTCTCTTGCGCGGTGGCGCGCTGCTTTTCAGTGCTGACCGCATCGAGCGTGGACATGTTATGCAGGCGGTCTGATAACTTGATAATCAACACGCGCGGATCTAACAAGGTTGCGGTAAGAATTTTATGAAAGGTTGCCGCTTTGTTTTGCTGCTTATTGTATTTTGAGGACTTAAGCTTGGTGACACCATCAACCAAGCGGGCGACGACTTTGCCATAACGCTGCTCAATCTGCTCGCCAGTGACTTCAGTATCTTCAACCGTATCATGCAAAATTGCGGCGATAATCGTATCACGGTCTAAACGAAAACCGGCCAAAATCTCAGCAACCGCGATAGGATGAGTAATATAGGGCTCACCTGATTTGCGCTTGTCTTTGATATGAGCGATATCACCAAACTCACATGCATCGATAATGTCGCGGCGATCGTCCCGACTTAAATACCCAACCGAGCGCAGCAAGTTATATTGGGCCTCGTCTACTAGACGATGACTGAGCTTAGGAAGGGTTTGGCTCATATAAGATTATCCTATGACTGAGCGCCTACTATGAGGCGCCTATAACTTGGCAATGGATTTAGCGGCTATTATTTAAAAAAACAAGCCAAAAGTAAATAAAATAGACTCTAATACGAGTTTGGTTTTCACTCTCTAATTAATCGTAAATAGCCTACAATGTCAACTACTAAGCACATTCAGTCTGTAAATAGCAAAAAACAGTTTTTTAAATCATAAAAACCACAGCTTAGAACTGTGGTTTTATCGCGCTACTTGAGTGCATCAGTAGCTATTTAAGCTATCTTTTTTTAGAAGCTATCTTTAAAAGCTATGATCACCTGATAGCGCTAAATCCAATGAGCTCGTTGCAAAACTATGCTCAGGCTGGTTTAGGATATCGCGGGTGATTTTACCATCAGCAATTTCGCGCAATGCTAAAACTGTTGGCTTGTCATTGTCAACTTCAACAAGTGGCTCAGCAATACCTTTTGCCAGTTGGCGAGCGCGTTTGCTAGCGACAAGTACCAGCTCAAAACGGTTGTCTACATTCTCTAAGCAATCTTCAATCGTGACACGTGCCATAGTTCATTACCTCAGTGATTTAGGATTAGCAGGTAGTGTGGAGGTGATAAATGATACACCAATAGGGTGCCTGCTAATGTATGGGAGCAAAAATATAGAAAGATATAGGGGGAATAACTGGCTATTATAGCATTTTTTCGCCAGTCGCGTCATGGCTTTTGTACTTGATTACTCAAGCCCCAAAGTCGCTATTAGCACTTTAATAACCCTTAAATGAGTAACGCTCAAGCCACCGATATTTAGAATGTATTTAGACTGTATTCAGACTATGAGCATTTGAGCGCTACTCAAAAGTGAATCTAAAGCTATTCTTCGCTCTCATTCGCCAGTAAAGCGTCGATAATACGGCGATGATGACGCTGCTGACGACTGAGCGTCTGTCTGTCAGCGACGATAATGGCTTTGAGCTCAGTCAGTGCCACCTCAAAGTTATCATTAATAATCACATAGTCGAAATGCACGTATTGCGCCATTTCAGTGACGGCGCCGGCCAGACGCTGCTCGATTACCTCGGCGCTGTCTTGGGCTCGGCCCGCTAAGCGCTGGCGCAACGTTGAGAGGCTAGGCGGCAAGATAAAAATCATAGTGGCATCAGTAAATATCTTTTTGACCTGCAGCGCCCCTTGCCAATCAATCTCCAAAATGACGTCGATACCTGCCTCTAGCTGCGCACGCACGCTAGCTTCTGCAGTACCATAGTAGTTGCCAAAGACCTCAGCGTGCTCTAAAAACTTGCCTTCGCCAATAGCAGAAACAAATACCTCTTTGTCGATAAAATGATAGTGATGACCATCAATCTCACCGGGACGAGGCGCACGAGTGGTGTGAGAGATGCTGACAGTCAAGTCATTAGTGGTCGCCAGTAGCTGCTTGACCAAAGAGGTCTTACCCGTACCAGAGGCCGCGGTAATGATAAACAATGAGCCCGTCATAAGTCTCCCAATAAAGTGATGATAATTGTTTTTTAATAAAGTCGCTGATAGTGCCGGCAATTATAATACTGATGCGATAGCATTTTAAAGCGTAATGAGAATATATTATGATAAAGTAGGGGCGAGGGCGTTGAATCTATGCATTTGTGCCCAGATAACTGATCTAAGCACTGAGTCTAAGTACTGAATTTTTCAGCATTGATTCTTTTAAATGCTGATGAGTAATCATTTAAGTTTAATAGCTCGTTTTTTAAGTACCCTTTTGTAAGTATTCGTTTTTGAGCACTGATCTAAGTATTAAGTGCTAAACTACTGATTCCAAATTATCTAATGATAGGCTGTCTTATGCAAATTTATCTTGCCAATCCACGCGGGTTTTGTGCTGGCGTGGATCGCGCCATTGCGATTGTCAACGAAGCGTTGACTCGTTTTGAGCCGCCCATTTATGTGCGCCATGAGGTGGTGCATAATAAGTTTGTGGTCTCAGACCTTGCCAATCGCGGTGCGGTATTTGTCGAAGAGCTGACCGAGGTGCCAGATGGCGCTATTGTGATATTTTCGGCGCACGGAGTGTCAAAAGCGGTCGAAGATGAAGCCAATCGCCGCGATCTCACCGTGTTTGATGCTACCTGTCCGCTAGTGACAAAAGTACATATCGAGGTGGCAAAGTTCGCCCACGAAGGCATGGATGCGGTACTGATTGGGCATGCCGGCCACCCAGAAGTTGAGGGTACGATGGGCCGTTTTAATCGAGGACATGGCGGCCATATTCATCTAGTAGAAAACGAAGAAGATGTCGCTAAACTTTCAGTAAGAGACGCTGAGCGCTTAGCCTTTGTTACCCAAACGACTCTGTCGATGGACGATACGGCTAAAGTGATAGACGCACTTCGTAGTAAATTCCCAAGCATCCAAGGGCCGCGAAAAGACGATATCTGCTATGCCACCCAAAACCGTCAAGACGCGGTCAAAGACTTGGCAGGTCGCTGTGAGGTGGTATTAGTCGTCGGCTCGCCAAACTCATCAAACTCCAATCGCTTGCGTGAGCTTGCCGAGCGCATGAACTGTAAGGCCTACCTCATTGATAATGCCAGCGAGATCCAGCAATCTTGGTTTGATGGTGTGGAGGCCGTAGGGGTCACAGCGGGCGCATCAGCCCCTGAGGTCCTCATCCAAGAAGTGCTGCAACAATTACAGGACTGGGGCGGCAAACAGCCTGATGAGCTCTCTGGAATTGAAGAGAATGTTACCTTTAGTCTGCCAAAAGCGCTACGTATTCCGGTGACTGAAGTGGGCAAGTAGCGTAGAACTATCTATCATAGGTAAAGTAAGATGAAAAAGCAGAGAAAAAGATTCGTACTAGCAGAGGCGAGTCTTAAGGAAATTGACAAACAATTAAATATCAATATGTTTGTCATTGGCGTATTGGTCATAATACTCTTCTTAGACCTAATGCATTTTATAAAAGAGTACAGCGTTTTTTATGGGGTACTTGTCGCTGTTATGATTGTTTTGCTCTTCTTTACTCTCAAAAGTCGTAGGCTTCTCAAGTTAAGAAAACAACAGCTTAGTCAATAAGGCACTGTCATAGGCATTAAGGGTACTGTAATAGTCACTAAAATACAGGTACCATAATAGCCAAGCAAACTTTAGATAAAATACAAATAAAAATATAGGACCGCTATGTTAGCGTATTATCAGTTTAACAAACGCGAGCAGCAGCCCGATGGCAGTTGTATCGCTTATTATCAGCCTACCAGCAATGTTCAAGGCGCTTGGAACGAGCATGAGCAGCATATGGCGCCAGCGACAGGGCTGCTCACATACGAGCTCAGCCAGTTCGCGCCGCAAGACAATATGCGTATTGCCCGTATTAGTCTTGATATTTTGGGATTAATTCCGCTGAGCGACTTTACCATTACCACACGCTGTATTCGACCTGGCAGAACCATTGAGCTTATCGAAGCGGTGATGACTAGTCGTGGCCGCGACTGTATTATTGCGCGCGCTTGGCGACTGATGACCCAAGACACTAGCGAGATCGCAGGTCTTGAGGATACGCCTGCCAAGCATCAACCCGAAGCGCTGCCAGTTTGGGAAGGCATGAAACAATGGCCGGGCGGGTTTATTGAGTCTGTTCATTTAGTTGCCGAAGCGGATCGACGTTCTGGAAAAGGTATGGTGTGGATCAGTAATGACGTGGACATGATCGAAGGCGAGGCGACCAGCGATCTAGTGAAGCTATTAGGGATGGTCGATACGGCGAATGGCGTGGTACAAAGACTGGGTCTTGGGCTGACAAAGCTTGAGTGGATGTTCCCTAACACTGACTTGCAAATCCATATGCACCGAGCGCCAAAAGGACAGTGGCTTGGTATTGAAGCGGTACAACAGTATGGCAGCGATGGTATTGGCTTAACGAGCGCGGTGCTGCATGATGTGCACGGCCCGTTTGGTCGTAGTGAGCAAATTCTGACCATTCGTCCAATGCCCAGCTAATTTAGCAAATGAGCTACTATTTTTCGCTCTTATTTTTACTCTATTAATACCTTAAAGGACAGCTGTTACGCTGTCCTTTTTTATGCGTTGAAGTAAATGAGTGTTGATACTCATTAGCAAACGATCTCATGTTATGATTATTAAAACAAAACTAAAAGATACAATTAATTTATTATACAAATGAAAGTAGTTCAGGTGTAATAGGCACTAGCAACGAGATCTTAAGCAAGCATGGGAAAGCGCAAGAGCGCTTATACTTCGACTAACTATTTATTTAATTGACCATTTAAAGGAATAACCCGATGAGTGATAATATGAATGACAAGAAATGCCCCTATAGTGCAACGCCGCTGACGATGAGCAATGGCGCGCCTGTTGTTGATAACGAAAATAGCAAAACCGCTGGCAAGCGTGGTCCACTACTAGCAGAAGACTTGTGGCTGAACGAAAAGCTTGCTGATCTCAACCGTGAAATTATTCCTGAACGCCGTATGCATGCCAAAGGTTCGGGCGCGTTTGGTACCTTTACCGTGACCAATGACATCACTCGATATACACGCGCTGGAATCTTTGATGAAGTCGGTAAACAGACTCAGATGTTTGCGCGCTTTAGTACCGTCGCAGGCGAGCGCGGCGCAGCTGACGCGGAGCGCGATATTCGCGGTTTTGCCTTAAAGTTCTATACGGAACAAGGTATCTGGGACTTAGTTGGTAATAATACGCCGGTATTCTTCGTCCGTGATCCGCGTAAGTTCCCTGATCTGAATAAAGCGGTAAAACGTGATCCGCGTACTAATATGCGTTCAGCGACCAATAACTGGGACTTTTGGACACTACTGCCAGAGTCTTTGCATCAAGTGACCATCACCATGAGCGAGCGTGGTATTCCCGCCTCGTATAGACATATGCATGGTTTTGGCTCGCACACTTATAGCTTTATCAATAGTGATAATGAGCGTTTTTGGGTCAAGTTTCACTTTGTCACTCAGCAAGGTATCAAAAACTTAACCGATCAAGAGGCCGCTGATATCATCGCAAGCAATCGTGAAAGCCATCAAGAAGATCTGCTCAATGCTATCGATAATGGCGACTTCCCAAAGTGGAAAATGTACGTGCAAATCATGCCAGAAACAGAGGCCGATAATGTACCGTATCATCCATTTGATTTGACCAAAGTCTGGCCAAAAGGTGACTATCCACTAATCGAAGTTGGCGAGTTTGAGCTTAACAGAAACGCTGAAAACTACCATCTCGATGTTGAGCAAGCGGCGTTTGCTCCGAATAATCTTGTGCCTGGTATCAGCGCCTCTCCAGATCGCATGCTCCAAGCACGTCTGTTTAGCTACGCTGATGCCCAGCGTTACCGCGTTGGCGTCAACCACAAGCAGATACCAGTCAATAAAGCGACTTGCCCTGTGCATAGCAATCACCGTGATGGTCTCATGCGCGTCGGTGACAACTATGGCGGTCGTCCGCACTATACGCCAAACAGCTTTGAGCAGTGGCAAGAGCAGCCGCAGTATGCTGAGCCGCCACTAAAGATCGATGGCTACGCTGAGCATTATGACTTCCGTGAAGATGATAATGACTACTTTAGCCAGCCGCGTGCGCTGTTTAACTTGATGAATGATGAGCAAAAGCAGGCTCTGTTCGATAATACGGCAAGAGCGATGGGCGATGCGCTAGACTTTATTAAGTATCGTCATATCCGTAACTGTCACTGGTGTGAGCCGGCTTACGGTGAAGGCGTGGCCAAAGCGCTAGGCTTGAGCGTCGAAGATGCGATGGCCGCTCGCGATAGCGATCCGGCTCGTGACTTGCCGAGCTGTTTGTAACTTATCATTCGATTCTGACATAAAACATGTAATACGTCACGATACCGCTTAAGGAAACTTAAGCGGTTTTTTTGTTTAACTTTTTATAGGGCTTTTAAACTTGAAATATTTGACCGCGACCCTATTAGTATAAACAGCCTAGCACTAATTGAGACTCTTAGTTTGAGGCGCTCAGTTAGTGCTACTGTTTTACGTTAATCTCAACTTTCCAATGAAGGAGTTCTTTATGAGTGACAACAACAACCCAGAATTAAAAAAACATAGTTTTGAGGCGGAAGTGGCGCAGTTGCTGCATTTAGTGACCCACTCTTTGTACTCTAATGCCGATATCTTTGTCCGTGAGCTGGTTTCAAACGCCTCTGATGCTTGTGACAAATTGCGTTTTGAAGCGACTAATGATGACAGCTTATATGAAGATGATGGCGAGTTAAAAATCCGTATTGCCGTTGATAGTGATGCCAAAACCATCACCTTTATCGATAACGGTATCGGCATGAATGAAGCCGATGCTATCGAAAATCTAGGTACTATTGCCAAGTCTGGCACTAAAGCCTTCTTGGATAAATTATCTGAATCACAAAAGCAAGACGGTCAATTAATTGGTCAGTTCGGTGTTGGCTTTTACTCTGGGTTTATCGTGGCCGACACCATTACGGTTGAGTCGCGTAAAGCTGGTGAGCCTGCGGAGCAAGGCGTACGCTGGATATCTGATGGCAGCGGTAGCTTCACGGTTGAGACGATCACCAAAGAAACTCGCGGCACATCCATCACCTTGCACCTAAAAGAAGAATACACCGAAGGCGAGGATAACTACCTCGACCGTGCTAAGATTAAGCGCTTAGTCAATAAATACTCAGACCATATCAGCCTGCCGATTCAGATGCGTAAAGAAGTCTGGCAAGAAGATGTTAAAGATGAGAACGACGACAGTGATACGCCTGCGGGCGGCGAGATGGTACTCACCGATGAGTGGGAAACTATCAATAAAGCCAGTGCGCTATGGACACGCTCAGCATCCGAGATCGAAGATGAAGAGTATGTCGATTTTTATAAAAACATCAGCTACGACATGGATGAGCCGCTGACGTGGACGCATAACCGCGTGGAAGGCCGCGTACAGTACACTCAGCTATTATATGTACCCAAAAAAGCGCCGATGGATCTATATACTCGTGAGCAGCAGCATGGGCTTAAGCTGTATGTCAAACGTGTATTTATCATGGATGACGCCGAGCAACTACTGCCTATGTACTTGCGTTTCGTCAAAGGCGTGATTGATTCAGCTGATTTGCCACTCAATGTCAGCCGAGAGTTATTGCAAGAGTCGCGTGATGTCAAATCCATCCGTGATGGTAATGCGCGCCGTATCTTGACTATGCTGGCAAGCCTAGCCAATAGTGAAGACAGCGACAAGCAAGACAAATTCGCGCAGTTTTATAGCGAGTTTGGCGATGTCATCAAAGAAGGTCTTGGCGAGGACATGGGTAACCAAGAGCGTATCGCTAAGCTGCTGCGTTATGCCACTAGCACTAATGACAAAGTTGAGACTAGCTTTGAAGACTACAAAAGCCGCATGATTGAGGGTCAAAAAGCCATCTACTATCTCACCGCGGACAATCTTGCAGCGGCCAAAAACAGCCCGCAGCTTGAACTATTTAAGAAAAAAGGCATCGAGGTCATCTTAATGACCAGCCGTGTTGATGAGTGGGCGATGAACTTCTTAACCTCATTCGATGAGACCCCACTACAAAATATCGCGAAAGGCGCGGTGGACTTAGGCGACTTGCAGGACGAGGAAGAAAAGGCGGAAGCTGAAAAGGCGCAAGAGTCTATGAAGCCTGTGGTTGAAAAGCTAAAGACCGCCCTAGATACACGCGCTAAAGACGTACGCGTATCGAACCGCTTAGTCGATAGTCCTGCGATACTCGTTACTGCAGAGGGTGAGCTGTCACCGCAGATGATTCAGATGCTCAAGCAAATGGGTCAAGAAGTACCAGAGACGCAGCCTATCTTGGAGGTCAACCCAGAGCATCCGCTGATTAAAAAGTTAGAGTCCAGCGAGCAGTTCGACGACCTTGCTCAAGTGATCTTTGATCAAGCGCTGCTGGCAGATGGTGGTCAACTCGATGATCCAGCCGCTTATCTCAAACGCGTTAATGAGTTATTGATGCGCTAGTATAAGATTGCTTGAATCTATAGTGTTAAGCTACAGAGGAGATCTAGTAATAGGTCTCCTTTTTTTAGGTATAAATCGGAGCAGCGACTTATTGTATAGCGGTTTTACAAATCAGCCTTATCGCCTGAAGCGACAATCCGTTACAATTGTTTTAGTTTAACGGGCAAAACGAATAGACTTTGATTTTGCTTACTATGGTCTTGCTTGCCTTTTATTTAGTATATTTTTATTCAATACTGTTTTATTTAATATGGTTTTGCTAATGATTAGCTGCTAGTACACCATGCCTTCATTTTCTTGGCTCGATAGAGGTTTAAGTCTTTGTCACTCTCGTCCCTAAAAACCGTCTCCCTTCAGCGCTTCTCTCTTAATTTTGCAGCCAATATCATTGCCGCTATTTGGATGCTGATTGGCTCTACGCGTGCCTTTTCTTGGGTAAAGCCTACCTTTGTACAGTTTGCTTGTTTTGCTCTAATAGCGCTTGGAAGCAATGTACTTTTTTCTTGGCTAGCGGCAGAAAGTGGTAGCGTTTTTAATGAGCAAGGCTTAGTCAGTTACCTGATATGGCCGGTGATTATTCTGCTAGCAGGTATTATTCTAGCGCGGCGATCTGGCAATCAAAGCTTATTGTTTGTGCCAGCGGTATTATGGTTAGTGGCAGATAGTATCTCGGCGTTACTACAAAGCTTAGTGCAGTTTTTTGGCACTCAAAACTGGCTGCCAGATTGGAGTTACTCGTTTTTACCGGTATTATTTTTAGTACTGTTTTTATGGCAAACTCTCGCACTGTTATGGATCTTCTCGCAGCGCTTGCGAACGCCTTGGTGGGAGCGCATTATCGTGCTGATAGGAGCTGTGGCCCTGCTGACTATTTGGCAAAAAAACGTCGCCGATCAGCCTATTTTCAAACCCATACCCGTAGAGCCAATACTAGAAGAAGCGGCTATTTATAAGCAGCCTGAGCTGCTACAAAACGCCTTAGCGAGTATTGATGCTAGCATCTTAGGTAAGACGGAATGGTACTTTATGGGCGTTGCAGGGTTCGCCGGGCAAGAGGTTTTTCGCTCTGAGATCAATCATGCTCGCGAGCTGTTTGATGTGCGTTTTGGTATAAGTGGGCGCTCGTTGTCTTTAATTAATAACCGCTATAGCTGGCTGGATGAGCCGATAGCGACGAAGACCAGTATTTTACGAGGGCTAAAAAAGATCGGTGAGCAAATGAATAGCGATGAAGATGTGTTGCTGCTCACCTTATCGTCACACGGTAACGAAGATATTCTGCAATTGGCAAACGCACCTGTAGCAATGGATAATTTAGAGTCGGCGTGGCTGCGCGAGGCTTTGGACGAGGCCGGTATTCGCTGGCGGGTTATTATCGTATCGGCTTGCTATTCAGGCTCTTTTATTGACGAGCTGACCTCACCAACCACAGTCGTTATTACCGCATCTGCAGCGGATAAGATGTCATTTGGCTGTACCAATAGCGCTGAGATGACTTATTTTGGTCAAGCGTTCTTCGCGGAGAGCCTACGTAAAAACACCAGCTTTGCCGCTGCCTTTAAAGATGCAAGCTTACGCATACAAGAGCGCGAAAGTATGATGGGGTTTGAGCCGTCAGAGCCGCAGATGGTTGTGGGCAGCTTAATGAAAACGGCGTTGCCCGCTTTTGAGCAGGTGTTATTTGATCAGCAGCGCGCACTGCCGCCATCTGCTATAGTTGACACAAACTAAAAGGGTCGCGCTTTAATGGGCTACGATATCACCACCCCTTAACAAAGCGCTAAACAAAGCCAATGGATAGTCGGCGGATAGTTTGTATAATAGAGATCAAGTCTGCTGTAACTTGCTATATGAATAATAATAAGCTATGTGAATAATAAGTCTGCTTTTAACGGCATTTGCATAACACGATAAATATAACGTATTTTTTAATGAACAATATAACGATAACAACGGTAAATCTAAAAGGATATCAATGATGAGTCAGTATTCTAAGCAAAAGTTATCTGTCAGCTCAAAATTGACACAAATCAGTGCTAATCGCTGCTTTGATGGCGAGCAGCACTATTATCGCCATGAGTCATTAGCGACTAACACGCCCATGACCTTTAGTATTTATTTGCCAGATGAGGCATTAGCCGGTCAGCGTTGTCCGGCGATACTATATTTATCAGGATTGACTTGTAATGCTGATAACGTCACCCATAAAGCGCACTTCCAACAAAAATGCAGCGAGCTTGGTGTCATCTTTATCGCCCCAGACACCTCTCCTCGTAGTAGCGACGATATTGATGTGGCAGATGATGAGCGTTACTTTGTCGGGCAGGGCGCAAGCTACTATGTCGACGCGATAGAGGCGCCATGGTCAGAGCATTTTAATATGCAAAGTTACATCGTTGATGAGTTTTATGACTTAGTGCGTCAAGAGTTTCCGGTGAATAGTATCGGTATTACGGGTCATTCTATGGGCGGTCATGGTGCATTACTATTAGGCTTTAAATATCCTAGTAAGTTCGTTAGTGTCTCAGCGTTGTCGCCGGTGTGCGCTGCGAGCGAATCGGATTGGGGACAAGCGGCCTATACCCAGTATTTCGGTGACGATAAGTCATTATGGCAACAAGCTGATGCCGCTAAGGTTATAGCAAAGGCAGGACAGCAGTACGCCAGCTTATTGGTAGACCAAGGCGCTGCCGATAACTTTTTGAGTGAGGGGCAACTACAAACCGAAAAGCTGCAACAGGCTTGTAAAGACGCGCAGCAGCCTTTGACCCTACGTTATCAAGCGGGTCACGATCACAGTTACTATTTTATCCAAACGGTCATCGAAGATCACATTTGGCACCATTATCGTCAAGCGCAGCTAAGCTAAACTCATATCAAGCGCCTCACATTATACCGAGCAAGCGGTGCTAGCTGAGCCGCCAGTCTATGCAGACGGCAATATCGTATTAGACGAAGTACAGACGTCAAGAGTCATCGAGATGGCATGGGAAGATAGAACGCCATTTGCCGCGATAGAGCATAGCTATGGTCTTGATGAGACGGCGGTAATTAAGCTGATGCGTCATGAGCTAAAGCCGTCATCTTTTCGATTGTGGCGTGAGCGGGTAACGGGCCGTAACACTAAGCATGAAGCCAAACGCGACTTTGAAGTGGGCCGCGCTTATAGCAAGACTCAGTATAAACCGCGTTAGTGCTTCTCAAATTATTTCTTATTTTAATACCCATTAAAGAGGTAGCTCTCCTATGATTTGTCCTGATAAGCAGTACTTAATCGCCCCTTCTATTTTATCCGCTGACTTTGCTCGATTAGGCGAGGAGGTCGAAAACGTCTTGGCAGCAGGGGCCGATGTTATTCATTTCGATGTCATGGACAATCACTACGTACCGAACTTAACTTTTGGTAGCATGATCTGTCAGGCGCTGCGTGATTATGGTATCGACGCGCCTATCGACGTGCACTTAATGGTAGCGCCTGTCGATGGTATGATTGAGCAGTTCCTACACGCCAATCCTAGCGTTATTACCTTTCATCCTGAAGCCAGCGATCATATCGATCGCTCATTGCAGCTGATCAAAGACGGCGGCGCGAAATGCGGCTTAGTGTTCAATCCAGCGACACCACTGCATTATCTAGATTATGTGATGGACAAGGTCGATCAAATTTTGCTTATGAGTGTCAATCCTGGCTTTGGCGGACAGTCATTTATCGAAGGCACGTTGGATAAGGTACGACAAGTACGTCAGCGTATCGATGCAAGCGGCCGCGATATCAGGCTAGAGGTCGATGGCGGTATCAAAGCCAATAATATCCGCGCTATCGCGGAGGCAGGCGCTGATATGTTTGTTGCCGGCTCAGCTATTTTTAACCAAGACGATTATAAAGTCGCTATTGATGCTATGCGTGCTGAGCTTGCAAAAGCAGGCGAGTAGTCGCGGCTCGCTCTGTCTCTTGTTTTTAGGCCTATAAGCCTCCATCTAGATAAGACGAAATAAAAGGTCGTACCAGCTGATTTGAGCGCACTATACTATCAATTGATATGACTATTAATTGAGATGACTATTAATTGAGATGACTGTTAATTGAGGTGACTTATGACTACGCCAATCAATAGCCAAAACCCGAGTTTAAAGGCTGACGCTCCTGCGTCTAAGCCGCGTAGCTTAGTGCCCAAAGGCATTACTATTGGTTTAGCTGTTTTTGCTTTAATACTAAGCTCAGCAGGCTACGGCTTTCGCCTGATAGTAGGTCACGATATTAGCGAGGTTATGCTTCATGCGGCAGTGCTAGTTCCTGCTTTTATCATTGGTATTCCCTTACTGTTTTGGCTTGGCTCAAAGATCTTTAATAAGCTTAATGGCACGCAGATAGAGGGCTGGAATGCGATAAGTTTAGGCTATCTGACCTCTTGCATCTCATTATTATGGATCATGGGCACTTATAGCTGATCTTGTCTTATGCCATAATTCTCCTACCTTTAATAAGCTATTACTAGCTTAGATCATAAAAACGACTGAGTTTTTGTATGCAAATTATGCCCACTCGCATTGCCAATGTTATCTACCCTAAAGAGTTACCGAATGGTCTATTTACCAGTCTTATTATTGCCTGCTTATTATTAGGGCTTGCAGGATTAAGTAAAGGCACGGGCCAAGAGGGTTGGCTCAATGTGATAGAGAACTGGCTGCTAATGCTGCTAATATTGCCAACGGCGACCGCTGTGGTGGCTTTACCTTTTAAATACCGCGATCCGACTTTAGAGCTCAAGCTCATGTATTACCTAGGGATGTTTGTAGCTTTCTTATTTACCATCGCCAAACTGCGCTACTGGCGTTGAATATTAGCCCTTGAAATTGAGAGCTAAAGCGTCCATTGTATGAAGTAACGAAGACTTTTCTCGAGCGCTGTAGAGGATTAAATCATTAGTTCTCAAGACAGCAAGCTACGGGATAATAAGGAAACACGAGATGCCATACGATATTGATAATGAGATAGAAGTGGAGACTGATAATACTGATCCGTTTTCAGGATTTGCCAAAGAGACGACGCTTGAGCTGATTGAGGCTGATGATGGTACGCTATTACTGCGTGATTCGGATAAAAATGAAGAAGCGCTGATGACGATTGATTTCTCCGATAAGCTAAAAGACTTATTGGGCAGCGATACGCAATCTATCGGTCAGCACATGATTCATGCCGCTATTCAGGTCATTATGCAAAAGCAGATGAGCCAGTGGCATGCCCATGTCTACGACAAAGAGCCGACGCATTATAGTTAACGCAATACTGGGTTTGGCTTAGCTAGTATTTATTAGTTAGCATTTAACAGAACAGGTATTAAAAGGAACAGGTAATAAAAGCTAAAACGTGGCGCAAAAAAAGGGTTTATCATGTGATAAACCCTTTTTTTATGCAAATATCAGCGATTAATATAAACGCAGATTATTTGATTTTAGCTTCTTTAAAGATCACATGCTGGCGAACTTTAGGATCAAACTTTTTGATTTCCATTTTGCCAGGCATTGTGCGCTTGTTTTTAGTCGTCGTATAGTAGTATCCAGTACCAGCAGTTGATACTAATTTGATTTTATCTCTCATGATAATTTCCTTTAAAAGTGGCAGAGCACTAAGTTTAAATGGGACTTAAACTTTTTGACCTTGTGCACGCAGATCAGCTAGCACTTTATCAATACCTAATTTATCGATGGTACGCATACCTTTGGTAGACACACGTAGACGTACAAAACGATTTTCAGACTCTACCCAAAAACGATGATGCTTTAGGTTTGGTAGGAAGCGACGACGGGTTTTGTTGTTCGCGTGCGAAACATTATTACCCACCATAGGGCGCTTTCCAGTCACTTGGCAAACTCTAGACATGGCGAACTCCTAATCTATGAGGTATGGGGTTTATCCCATACCAGTCTGGGCAAGTTGCGCGAATATGCGGCATGGACACAGCAGCGGCATCTTTGCACCAAACAAAACTATATGAAGGTTGAGCTGGCATTACTGTTATCTAAAGGCAAATAACAGAGTGACCAATTCAGAAAATTTAAAGGCGACATTTATACCATAAAATAGCTAAATACTCAAACTATTTTACAATAATAGTCGATCTCAATGGAGCTTATTATACCTTGAATTTGCATCTACAGGGGAATGATTAAGTGACTTTAAAATCTAATTATCGATTGTAAGTTTCGACAAAATTCAGTAAAGTTACTGTGATAAAATCAATACAAACTATTAATATGTAGTATATTATTACATTCTTAGTTTATTTTTGCCTATAGCTCATAGGTACCTCATTCTTTGTGTTTGCTTTGTCAAATAAATTGTCGCTCGTGCGGAGTCCCAGATATGTTCTATAGCTCACTACCTCTTAGCTCTAAATTATTTAAGTTCACGGCGCTGTCTGTAGCGTTATCCTTAGCAGGCTGCGGCGGCGGTGGTGACGATGGCGGTACAGATATACTTCCGCCAAAACCAGATTTAGATAATCCAGGTACAGGTGACAATGGTGATAGTGGAAGTAACGATAACGATGGTAGTGATAATGGTGAGCAGACGCCTGCAGAAGACTTTAGTTTACAAAGACTTTATACCGTTCCAACTAATATTAAGCTTACAGACGAGCCTGTCACTTTTATTGTAACTGTAAAAGCGGTCGAAAACACAACCGGAGGCGCTGCCATCGATAAAGCGGTTAGCTTAAGTGTTGATGACACTAGCAATACGGGTGTGACTATTCAAGGCGCGAGCGTTCAAAATACTGATGACAAAGGTGAAGCCACCTATGAGCTAAGGCTCAACCCTTTAGTACTTAATGAGACGCAAAAAGCGGATTTACTTAATAATGGGTTTGGCTTAAAGGCTACGGCCAGTCGTCCCTCAGATGGCTCGACATTCACTCAAGTATTAAATGTTGGCGTCAGCAAAGAGGGTAGCGGCGATGGTACACAAACTGAGGTTAGTAGCTTAAATATAGAGAATAGCATTCAGACAAACTCTGTTTCGAACAATAAGCTCAACCCTTACGGCGATAGTGCTACCTTTAGTGTCATTCTCAAAAATACAGATGGTGCGCGTGCCAGTGATGTTGAAGTTGGAATAGGTATAGCTGATATTAAAGGTATCGCTATTGTCGGTGGCAATAGCAGAACCACTAACGAAAATGGCATTGCAACCTTTAATATTAAAATCGACGAAAATTTAACTAAAGCTCAGCGTGATACGCTATTAAATGGCGTAGTTTATGCGATTAATATTATCGAAAAAAATGGTGCTACTAAAGAAGTTACAGGCACACTGGAAGTATCGCTACCTATATCAGATTATAAGCTTGATATCTCAGGTAACGATAATAATCTCAATGCTTATGGCGACAAGCAAACGCTCACTATCAACGCTAACGCTATCAGTAATAAAGTACCAACAGATATTGAAAATACGCAAGTAACCATCAAACTTAACAATAACATCAAAGGGGTCAGTTTAAGTAAAGAGTCTCTGTTCCTTGATGCTAAAGGCCAAGCGCTCGTCGATATCGTAATTGCTCCGACATTGAGCACTGCAGATCGTAGCAAACTTGCACAAGACGGTATCAGCTATACAGTCACTTTATTTGAGCCAAACAAAGCGATTACTGTAGCGAATGGCGAGAGCCAGGTAGAGATACCCGCCGCGCAATATCAAATCAAGGCGGGCAGCGTCAGCAAACCTAGAATCTCAAGCTTTGGCAGTAGCGTGGACATCAGCTTTCGCGTAAGCGATAAAGACGGCGGCGCAGTTGCAGGCGAAACTGTCACCGCGCGCTTGCCTTCATTATTGACCCAAAACGGACTATTAGGCTTAGACAGCAATGCTACGCAAACTACGGATAATAAAGGTATGGTCAGCTATACCGTCAGTATTCCAAAAGGATTATCAGAAAGTAATCGCGCAATCTTAGAAAGCGCAGGTGGTTTTGTACTGAGTGCAAAAGCCACTGAGTCGTCAGGTGCAAGCAGCAACATTGATAGTAAACGCGTACAAATCACCGCAGAGAGTGAAACTATCTTAAGCTCTACGAGCGCTCCAAATGCGGTCAATGTGCTAAAAGATAGCTTCAGTATCCAAGTTGATGCCAAGCGCCCTGATGGTAGCGCCGCAAATGACAAACCGGTCAAACTGACTATCAATAACGTCTCAGGCGTGAGTATCGAAGGCAGCGAGAAGGTCACTAATAGTGCCGGTAAAGCTACCTTCAAAGTCAATATTCAAAACTTGACTGACACGCAGCGTGATAATTTAGTCAAAAATGGTATTCCTTACACCGTGACCTTAACTGACGATGATGGTATCACCAGTGAGTCGGATACCGTATCTGTCATCATGCCTGTCGCCGAATATAAAATAAACACAGGCACAGCAAGCAAAAACAAACTACTCAGTACTGGCGGCGAGACCACTATCAGCTTCCGTGTTAATGATAAAACTGGTGGTATCGTGGCAGGACAACAAGTGGTCGCGAGCTTGCCCAGTACCTTAACGCAAAAAGGGTTGGTCACACTTACTAGCGCCGCCAATCAAACGACAGATGCTCAAGGTATCGTTGACTATACTGTGCGCATCCCTGAAGGGTTGTCCGTTGATCAGCGTAAAGCTATTGAAAGCAGTGGATTTTCATTAACCGCAAGCCTGACAGAAACATCAGGTGTAAGCGTTAAAGCCAACAGTGAAAAAATTAATGTCAATGCGGATCCGACTAGGAGTGATATCGTCGTCAGCGCCAGCACTATGCCAAGCGTAGTCAATGTGTTGAAAGACAGCTTTAGTATTCGCGTGGCCGCCAAGCAGCCTAATGGCAATGCCGCTATCAATAAACCGGTTGAGCTTAATATCTCAGGGGTTAAAGGCATCAGTATCGCAGGCAATAAGCAAACGACAGATGGGTCGGGTAATGCCTCATTTACCATTAACATTGATCCAAGTCTAAGCTTGGCAGATCGCCGTACTATCGCCGCTAGTAATATCGATTATCAAGTTATCTTAACCGATAGTGATAGCAGTGCTATCGAAAGCTTTACCGCTCAGGCTGAGATACCGCAAGCACAGTACCAAATCAAGTTTGGGCAAATCACCAATAGAGAGCTGTCAAGTACTGGCGGCACAACCACAGTCAGCTTTCGCGTCAATGACAAAGATGGCGGCGTGATCGCAGGACAGAGCGTAACCGCAAGCTTACCGCAAGATCTCGTTAACGCTGGCGCCATCACTTTAGATGGAAACAGTAAAAAAGCCACAGATGCAAACGGCATGGTTAGCTTCAATGTGCGTGTGCCGACAGGGCTGACTGCTGAGCAAAGAACATTGCTCGAGGACAACAGCGGCTTCCCACTAAAGGTAATAGCCATTGAAGCGTCAGGGGCCAATAGTACGACTAGTACAGCAATTGGCGTCACCGATGAGGTGCAAAAAAGCCAAACCGTACTGACTGCACAGACTACGCCAAAAACGGTCAATGTCTTAAAAGACAGCTTTATCATCCAAGTCTCAGGCAAGCGTTCTGATGGCAGCGCGGCGACTGATAAAGTAATCAAGCTCACCATCGACAACGTCGAAGGCATGAGCGTTCAAGACAATGAGCAGGCGACCGATAGTGCTGGTAACGCCTCCTTTACTGTCAATATCGACCCAAGCTTAACCAAAGCTCAGCGTGACGCCATCGCAAAATCTGGCATCAGCTATACTGCTGTCTTAACTGACGCTGACGGTGTGAGCACGCAAAGATTTGAATCAGCGGCAGTCGTGCCTGAGGCGCAATACAAAATCAGCTTTGGTCAGATCAGTAGTGCGCAGTTATCAAGCGCTGGCAGCACAACCACGGTCAGCTTCCGTGTCAATGACAGAAATGGCGGTGTCATCGCAGGTCAAAAGGTGGTTGCCGAACTGCCAGCTGCACTGGTTAAAGCCGGCTTGATAACGCTAGACGGTAGCGCGACGCAAACCACTGACAATAACGGTATGGTCAGCTTTAATGTGCGCATACCAACAGGGTTGAGTGCTAATCAGAAAAAACAGCTTGAAGATAATACTGGCTTTCCATTAAAAGTCAAAGCTATTGAGGCATCAGGCGCTAGTAGCACAGCCAGTACGACAATTGGCGTAACTGATAAAGCCCAAGTCAGCAAAACCATCCTACGCACTCAAGTAACGCCAAGAACTGTCAATATTTTAAAAGATAGCTTTACCATTCAAGTCTCAGGTAAGCGTCCTGATGGTAGTGCGGCGGCATATAAAGTGGCGAAGCTCACAATCAATGCCACTGGTATCAGCGTCGAAGACGATGAGCGAGCGACAGACGATGCCGGTAATGCCACGTTTACTGTCAATATCGATCCAAATCTTAGCAAGGCTGAGCGTGAGGCGCTAGTGACCTCAGGTATTGATTATACTGTCAGCCTAACTGACGATGATGGTGTGGCCAGCAGTAAGTCTAATGTGTCTGTAATGATCCCTGCTGCAGAGTATCAGATCAATTTCGGTCAGCTTAGCAACACGCAATTGTCAAGCTCAGGCGGCAGCACTGTCGTCAGCTTCCGCGTTAATGATAAAAGAGGCGGCGTGATTGCAGGGCAAGAGGTGACTGCCGAATTGCCTGAAAAGCTGGTCGGACTTCTTATCCTAGATGGTCAAGCGACCAAAGCGACCAATGAGAGTGGTGTGGTCAGTTATACGGTTCGCGTTCCTGCCGGACTCAATGCCGATCAGAAGAAAACGCTTGAATCTGCTAATCAGTTTGTATTGATGGCAAGTATGGTTGAAGCGTCAGGGGCCCGCAGTGAACAGCCAAGTGCTAGCATTAGTATTAGCAGTAAGGTTGCCGTGAGTAAAACCCGTGTCCGCTCAAATACTATCCCCAGTGTGGTCAATATTCTAAAAGACCAGTTTAAGATCCAAGTATCTGGTAAGCGCGTTGATGGTAGCGCCGTGTCTGATAAAGCCGTTAAGCTGATTATCAAAGATGCGCCTGGTATTAGCATCGAAGGCAATGAGCAGATCACAGATGCTGCGGGTAATGCCGTCTTTACTATTAATATTGACCCAAGCCTCACTCAAGAACAGCGTGAAAAACTGGCAGCAAGTGGTATCAATTACACGGCTGTATTGACAGATACCGATGGAATCTCTGAAGAGAGCTTTACCGTGGCGGCATCTGTTCCTGATGCCGAGTATAATATCAAGGCAAGCCCAAGCAGCACTACTCAGCTGCCAAGCTCAGGCGGCTCAGTGGTCGTCAGCTTCCGCGTGACGGACAAGTCAGGCGGCGTTATCGCCGATCAAAGCGTCACTGCAAGCTTACCCAAAGCATTGGCAGAGGCAGGGTTATTGGCCTTTAGCGGCAGTGCGGCGCAGACGACCAATGCTCAAGGTGTGGTCAATTATACGATCAACGTCCCTAGCAATCTAAATGCCGCTCAAAAAGCGCAGCTAGAGGGTGTCAAAGGCTTTAAGGTTAAAGCGATTCTAGCAGAAACCTCAGGCGCGCGCACGCCAGTTGAGAGTCAATCAATTACCATTAGTGCCTCTAGTAAGACCACCTTGACATCAAATAGTACGCCAAGTGTCATCAATATTCTAAAAGACAGCTTTGTTATAAACGTACGCGGCAAACGCCCAGATGGCAGCGCCGCCGCCGGCAAAGCTGTCAAACTGGTTATTGATAGCACACCTGGCCTGAGTATCGAAAATAGTGAAGGGCGCACCAATGCCTCAGGTACAGCCAGCTTCACTGTCAACATCGACCCAAGCCTCACTCGCAAACAACGTGAGGCCATTGCCGCCAATGGCATTGCTTATACCGCCATCCTAACCGATGACGACGGTATCGAAGAGCAAAGTTTCACGGCAAATGCTGAAGCACCTGAAGCACAGTACCAAATCAACTTTGGCACGAGCAGTCAAACCCAGCTACCAAGCTCAGGTGGCAGCACCGTCATCACCTTCCGCGTCAATGATAAAAACGGCGGCGTGATTGCAGGTACTGATGTTACTGCCAAGTTACCGGACAATCTAGCTGGGCTTGTGACGTTAGATGGTAGCGCCGCACAAGTCACCAATGATCAAGGTGAAGTCAGATACACGGTACGCGTGCCTCAAGGTCTAGATGCAGCGCAAAAGCAAACGCTTGAAGATGCCAGTGGTTTTGTATTAACAGCCCGCGTCACCGATGCTCTCGGACGCAGTACAGAGGCCACAAGTAACAATATACTCATCACTGATGATACTGTCCTTAGCGATATCGTGCTCAGTACCAACGCTACCCCTAATGGCGTCAGTGTCTACGATGATCAGTTTATCGTTACTATCACAGGCAAATACCCTGATGGTAGTGCTGCGCTTGGTAAACAGGTCAAATTGAGTATCCAAGACGCGCCAGGTGTGGTCATCGAAGACAGTGAGCAGACGACTGACAAAGCCGGCCGAGTCACCTTTACAGTCAATATCACGCAGCCGCTAACCGAGGCTCAAAAAAGTGCGCTGATTAAAAACGGCATCAACTACGTCGCCACCATCACCGATGACAATAACCTTAAAAAGTCTATCAGCGATAATATAACGGTCAAAGAGCCTGCAACCAGCTTATATTTCGCCTCTATCGTCACCCCAACCATCAGCGAGCTTGGCGGCGAGGGCATCATCAAGGTACAATTGTTAAACAATAAAACCAATAGTGCTGCAGAAGGCCAAGAGGTCAGTATCCTCCTTGGCAAAAAAGCGCAGGACTATGGCGTTACGGTCAATACCGACAGCAGTACCATCGACTTCAACGGTGAAACGACCTTTATCGTAACTATCCCTGAAGGGTTGAGCTATGAAGAGCGTGAAGAGCTCAAAAATGTTGGCATCAATTATCAGCTGTCTTATGTTGAAAAAGGCGGTAAATATACCTCTAATATTGGACAAATTAACATTGTCAGACCAGCAGTTGATCTGAGCGTCTTAAATAACCCAACGCTTATCAACAACCGTCCGTACTATACCTTGAATGGTGAAGGCGATACGGTCGTTGTAGGTGCAGGTATCAGCACAGAGACCACCAATATCCCAATCAGTGGTCAACCGGTGACCATTGACTTTAAGGACAGAGCATTAGCAAAGCTATTGACCGTTAATGGCAAAGCAGGTGATAGTATCACCTCTGTGACCACAGACGCTAGCGGTAATGTCAGCTTTACCGTCACTGTGCCTAATAACTTAACTAAAGAGCAAAAAGCGGCGCTAAAAAACAAAACGCTTGAAGCTGTGTTGCGTGAAACTTTGACAGGTAAAACGCAAGCGATTGAGTTCAATGTACAGTCCACTAAAGCCGCGATTGATCTGATTGATTTGACACCTACGCCACTCAATCTAAACGGTGGTGAAACACAGGTTGAAGTGATTGCTAAAGACAGTCAAGACAATGTGATTGCAGGGCAAAAGGTTTTCTTGGCACTGCCTGCTGCGATTGCAGAGCAAGGCGTGCGTCTGGTCAGCGGTAAAGAGCAGGTCACTAATAATTCAGGGGTAGCTAGTTATACCCTTGCCGTACCAGCAGGGCTGACAGAGGAACAGAAAAAAGCGATTGGTTCAAGCTTTTTTATCGTCTTCTCAGCAGCGGATGCCAATGGTAATATCGCTACCCAAACTAGTACTGTTACTACGACTACGCCTAGTAGTGCTACAGGTACGACAGAAAGTATCGCTATCGGCGCTAATAAGGTAGTTAGTACTAAAGGTGATACCTTTAAAGTCTTTGTACGCGCGACAGATAATGATAAGGCTATTGGTAATCGTGAAGTGCGCCTAAGCGTTGATAATCCGATTCAAACAGGCGTTAGTATAGTTGGTAGTAGTACAGCCAGTACTAATAGTGACGGTGTGGCAACATTTGACCTTAAACTTGAGCCTGGCGCTAATGTCAATCAAGCGATTTTAGAGGCAGGTATCAAGGTCACAGCGACAACTAAAACGACTGGTGGCTTTGATATTGAGTCAGACTATATTGTACCTGTAGATACCGCGACCATTGATGAGTATCAGATCCTTGTCAGCTCTGATAAGTCCACGCTAACTACTGGTGGAGATCAAACCAATGCCACCTTCCGCGTGACTGACAGTAAAGGCGGTATCCTAGCCGGCGTTCCTGTACAGCTGGCTATTACCAATCTAGCGGCGAGTGGAGCGGCACTTACGACACCAAGCATGGTAACCACTGATGCAAATGGTCAAATTGATGTCGGCGTACTTTTAGCCGCCGGCAGTATTAATGCGCGCCTAAATCACACTATTGATATTGAAGCCAAGATAGTTACCCCTGAATATGATGCTAATGGTGTTGTCACATTGACTACCCGTGAAAGTAAAATTCTAAGTCTATCAGCGGTGGGTACAAAAATTAGTATCGAAGCGAGTAATACTAAGCTACAAGATGGTGAGACGATTACCATCACTACTATACTTGTTGATGGTGCAGGGCAGACGATTGGTAATACAGCAATGCAGCTGGTTGACGCGAATGGTGATTTAATTACACCAGCGGCAATAGCAAATACTAATAGCGATGGACAGGCAACTTTTGAAGTCAAAGAGGATCAGCTTACCTTTGACAGTAACGGCAACTTGCAAGTGTTTGCGCGCGCTGTTGGCGAGGATAGTATCAATACTCAGCGTAGTCTTACTAGCATTGATCTGGTCAAAGTCTCGCAAGCAGGCATCAGCTTTATTAACATTGAAAAGCTGTATGATGTCAATGAGCCACAAGAGATTCAAATCCAAATCCGTGCTGATAATGCTAACCAAGCGAATTCACTGATAGGGAAGCAAGTAGAGTTACAAACCTCATTAGGTAGCTTAATTACTAGTTATATCAGTAAATTTAACGGTGAAGTTGTTGTCTCTAAACCCATTAAACCCAGCGATATTCAAGGCAACGTCATTACTGTAAAATTTTGGCTGAAGTCTGAGCTTGCTGGCACAGCGGTACTACAGGCGACAGTATTAGGCGCAACCCTACAAAACGGCGAGCCCCGTTATCAGACCACTGTTGATACACGCTTCCGTGCGACAACCCCTGCAAAAATGCTGTTCCAAGCGGTTAAATCGGTTATCACTCCTGGCACCAGCACCGAAGTTGTCGCGACGGTCAAAGATGAAAATGATGTACCCGTCGAAGGGCAAACGGTCGTATTCAGTCGTGCGTCAGATTCTTCAACGGGCCGCTTATCGGCTGCAACAGCAGTAACAGATAGTAGAGGTGAGGCGCGTGTCGTCTATCAAGCCAATGCCAGCTCACCTATCGGCGGTGTGATTATCAACGCACGCTTATTGCAAGATGATGCCAATATCGGTAGTAAGACCACTAACATTACCGTCTCAGAAGAAGCGGTCTATACTACTTTAGCATTCGCTAATAAGTTATCTTCTGATGATATTTACTATACGGTACGTGGTTCGATATCAGTCATGGATGGCTCTGGTCGTGCTGTAGCGGATCAGGAGGTATCAATTAAGTCTTATGCAACGGAATATGCTCAAGGCGTATATTGTTTATTAAATAGCACAACGACTTATCAAGCTGCTGATATCGATGAGCTTGATGAATTTGGCAATGTGATTCAAACCACTACACCTGAGCCTCAAGTATTCTCTGAAAAAACGCCAGTACCACTACGTTCTGATTGGTATCCTACTGAAGATGCCAACTATAACTACACTTTAGACCAAGACTCAGACCCTATTTCAAATGAAGATAGAAATCTAAATGGTACACTCGAAGCTATCAATCCCGTGACTATCATTGGTGGTACGCTCTCAGATGACGGTTATTCGTTTGTTACAGATGATGAAGGCCGTGCAGACTTTGAGATTCGCTACCCACTACGTTACTCTAACTGGGTAAAAGTACGGTTCGACGCCTCTACCTTTGTCAACGGAAGCGAAAACACCCAGAGTATTAACTTCCAGCTACCGGTAGCAGTAGACGACTTATCCGTTAGTGGTGACGACCTGATAACACCTTGGATTGGTAATACCAGTCCGTTTGGTGATGGTGGCGCAAGATGTGCTAATAGTTTAAGCGTAACAATTAATGAGAACGAGTCACGTACTAGAGTCACTCTATCTCCTTATTCGCCAAACTATAATGTAACAATTAATGGTCAGTCATCAAGTAATCAGCCAAACGCAGGCTTCAATACTTATATTATAGATTTTAACCAAGCGTTCGAACTTGGGTCAACAGTTTCTGTTAATAGAAATGGTTTTGGCTTCTCCAAAGCTATTAAGCTAAGTGATAACTAAAGAGTTATCTAACTGATCTCTCAGTTTGTTTCGCCTAAACCCTCAACCCCGCGTTGGGGGTTTTTTACATTCATAATCTAAATAACCAAATACAAGTAACTCAATCAGCAAAGTTTTGCAAAATCTATTAAAATAGCCGATTTGCTATGCCATTAGAATACTTTTAACTGATGGCAGGCTACGTTTCATTTTTAATTGGGCGCACTATGTCAGACAATACCACGACTGCTACAGCAAGCATAAAGTCGAGCAAAACTTCTCAAAATGTACTATCTACTGATGTTATTGATACCGCGACGCTACTCATTAAGTGCCGCGATCAAGCGGGCATCGTGCAAGCGGTATCTGAATTTATTCATCGCTATGGCGCGAACATCATCACCTTAGATCAGTACTCCACCGCGCATGAGGGCGGGCAGTACTTTATGCGTTTAGAGTTTGCTTTGGCAGGCTTGAGCGAAATTATGGATAACTTTGAGGCCAGTTTTGCGCATACGGTTGCTAAGCGCCACAACATGACGTGGCGGCTACACAACAATGCCATCAAGACCAAAGTCGGTATCTTAGTGTCAAAGTTCGATCATGCATTATTGGACTTATTATGGCGTCATCAGCGCGGCTTGCTCGATTGTGATATTACGTGTGTGGTCAGCAACCATCCTGACCTGCGCCAAGCGGTAGAAAACTTTGGCATCACTTTTCATCATGTACCGGTGATGAAGGACAACAAAGCAGATGCCGAAGAGCAGATTCATACGCTGATGGCAGGCAATGACTTATTGGTATTGGCGCGTTATATGCAGATATTGTCGTCCGATTTTGTCAAACGCTGGCCGATGCAGGTGATTAATATCCATCACTCATTCTTGCCGGCGTTTGTCGGTGCAGATCCGTATCGGCAGGCTTATGAGAAAGGCGTAAAATTGATTGGCGCGACGGCTCATTATGTTACCGCCGAGCTCGATCAAGGTCCTATTATTGAGCAAGATGTGCACCGCGTCACCCACAGACAAGGGGTAACAGAATTACGCGCTATTGGTCGAGATATTGAGCGCAATGTGTTAGCGCGCGCGGTCAATTGGCACGTCCAAAACCGAGTGATAGTCGCTGGTAATAAGACCGTGGTGTTTAATTAAGGTATTTAATTAAATAGTGCTGAAATCACTGTAAGTCAGTAAAAAGGCCGCCAGTCATTTTCTATTATGACTGGCGGCCTTTTTATGTTTGCTGCTTGAAAATACCAACTATAGCAGCATTTCTAATACAAACTTGCTGCCAATAAAGCCAATTGCCAATAAGATAAACGCATAAATGGTCATATTGGCAGCACGTTTGCCGCGTAGGCCGCCGCGCCAATTGCCTATTAATAATAAGCCAAATAGCAACCAAGACAGGACGCTGAATACGGTTTTGTGGGCGATGTGCTGTGCCATCAGGTCTTCAACGTAGATAAACCCGATACCTAGCGCTACGCTCAGCAGTACAAAGCCGACTAAGATCATATCGAATAGTAAACCTTCCATACTTTGTAGGGAGGGTAATTTATTGACCCAAAAGCGATGGATGGTTTTGTGCTTAAGCTCACGAATTTGTAGGCGTAAAAACAGCGCTTGTACCGCAGCCATCAGTAGCACACAGTAAGCAGCAAAGGAGAGGATAATATGTGTCTCTAGGCCTAAGCTGACCTCAGTTAACGGCTGATAGGGCGCGCGGCCGACATAGCCTGCGGTCATACCTAGCAATGCAGTAGGCGCCGCCAAAATCCCTAAACTGATAATAGGGCGGTACAATGAGAACAGCACGTAAAAAAGTAAGAAAAACAAACTGGTTAGACTAAGGACGTTAAATAGATTAAAATTTAAACCATAAAGCGTGACAATATAAGGATATAGCAGCACTGCATGAGCAAGCATCCCGATTAATAGCAGCGCAAGGCTAACGGATTTATGGATAACTCTATTCGTCGTCAACGCCCAGCCGATATAAAGACTGACCACAATATAAGCCGTACTGGCAATCACAAACGCAAGTAACACAGGCATGCCTCATGAAGTAGCAGCGGCGCAAAACTATCGCTATTATGACTTAGCGGCGCTCAAGTGACTGCTAAAATGATATGATTAGAATAATCGTTCAATTTATCATAAAATGGTCTCTAATTGAGAATCATCTCATTTATTATTTTTGCTATAAGTTTTGATACAGCTCATCCTAAAGACAAAGAGTACAGCTACAGTAGCACTGTATTTATCTTATAGTGGATTGGCTATACCTTTATTTTATTCTCGCTTTAGGACTATTATGTCGAGTTAAACTAGCAATGGCTCGTTACCGCTGATATACGAAGCTGGTCTATAAAGTCCAATCCCTATTTAGTAATCATTTATTTGTTATAAGCTACAGAACACAGAACACAGAACACAGAACACAGAACACAGAACACAGAACACGTTAAAACATTCACTGAAATACGAGACATACTTATGTTTGATACCTTAACCGAACGCTTATCATCGAGTTTGCGCAATATCGCTGGTACCGGACAGCTTACCGAAGACAATATCAAAGATACGCTGCGCGAAGTGCGTATGGCATTACTAGAGGCTGACGTGGCGCTACCTGTCACCCGTGACTTTGTCAAACGTGTCAAAGAGCAGGCACTGGGTGCTGAGGTGCTAAAAGAGCTGGCGCCGGGCCAAGCCTTTGTCAAAATCGTCCATGACGAGCTGACCGAGATGATGGGCAGCGCCAATCAGCAACTAGAGATGACGGGTAAGCCGCCAGTCGTTTACTTGCTCGCCGGTCTACAAGGGGCGGGTAAAACCACCACTGCCGGTAAGCTTGCCAAGTACTTACAAGAGCGGCAAAAGAAAAAAGTCATGCTGGTCTCAGCCGACGTCTATCGTCCAGCCGCGATTAAGCAACTTGAGCAAGTCGCCGGGCAAGTGAATGCTAAGTTTGTCAATTCTACGGTGGAAGAAGATCCAATTGAAATTGCCAAGCGCGCTATCGAAGAGGCAAAAATTCAATATCAAGACATCTTGATCATCGATACCGCCGGCCGCCTTGCCATCGATGAGGCGATGATGAACGAAATTAAAGCGCTAACGGCGGCGGTCAATCCGTCTGAGACGCTGTTCGTCGTTGATGCCATGACTGGGCAAGATGCGGCTAATACCGCTAAGGCCTTTAACGATGCGCTGCCATTAACGGGCGTTATCCTCACCAAAACTGATGGTGATGCGCGCGGCGGTGCGGCGTTATCAGTACGCGCTATCACCGGTAAGCCTATCAAGTTCTTAGGACGCGGCGAGCAGTTAGACGCGCTTGAGGCCTTCCATCCTGAGCGTATCGCCCAGCGTATCCTTGGCATGGGTGACGTACTCAGCCTAGTAGAAGAGGTCGAGCAAAAGATTGACCGTGATAAAGCTGAAAAAATGGCGAAAAAGATGCAAAAGGGCGGTGACTTCGACCTTGAGGATCTATTGACCCAGTTTCAGCAAATGAAGAGTATGGGCGGTATGGCAGGGTTTTTAGATAAGATGCCGGGTATGGGCGGCTCTGATATGCAAAAGGCCGTCGAAGACGCTAAGCCTGAAGAAAAAGTGCGTGAGATGGAAGCGCTTATCAATTCGATGACGCCGTTTGAGCGTAAAAACCCAGATAAGATCAACCCAAGCCGCAAGCGCCGTATTGCCGCAGGCTCTGGGCGTGAGATTCAAGACGTCAACCGTTTGCTCAAGCAGCACAAGCAAATGGCAAAGATGATGAAAATGATCTCAAAGCCAGAAGGCATCAGTAAAATGATGAAGTCGATGCAAGGGCTAATGGGCGGTGGCGGCGCAGCGGGTGGCGGTGGTCCGTTATTCGGCGGCGGTAGTGCCAAAGGGCAAGGCGGCATGAAAAATGTCAATCAAGCCGAAATGGCTAAGCAGATGGGTCTCGATCCTAACAATATGCCAAGCGCGGAAGACATGCAAAAGCAAATGGCGGATATGCAAAATCAGATGCCAAAGGGCTTTAAAAAGCGCTTTTAATAAATATTATAGTGATGCATGACAAAGCCTCAAAGCTAGCTTTAGCTTTGAGGCTTTGTGTTATGATAAGCGCTATTTATAACTACCAATTTGCTAGCAAAAAATGAAGTCTTTAACATAAGCCGAGGTCATGATGTTTTTAGCTATGGATACCGTGTTTGATCAGTGTTCGGTCGCCATATTGGATGGCGAAGGGCAAGTTGTCTTTAGCCAAACCGAAAAAGGCAAACGTGAGCAAACGCGGCAAATACTGCCGATGATAGAAGCGGCTTTGCAGGCTAGCGACTTGCCGCTTAGCGATATGCGGGCACTGATATTCAATCGTGGCCCAGGCGCTTTTAGTGGTATTCGTATCAATACTGCGGTGATACAAGCGCTATCGGTGGCGCATGATTTGCCTTGTGTCGGCGTATCGAGTTTGCAGGCTATCGCGCAGAGTGCATATCAGCAATACGGCTTAACGCACGTTTATAGTGCTCTTGATGCGCGTATGCATCAAGTATACTTTGGTGAGTATGCGCTAGCAGATAACGACAGTCGAAGTGCGATTATGCAGCCCATGCTGACTACTGCTAAAGGTAATGCGGATGAAGAGAACGGTACGGAGCGCTTATTAGATTATGAGCGTCAAACGGATAATAATTTGCCGATAGTAGGCAATGGCGCAAGCTTACTCACTTTGCAAGATGAGCAAATCATGCATGACGATATTTGGCCAGATGCGGTGATCATTGGCCAAATTGGTATCGCAAAGTTTATGGCGGAGGGCGGTACAGAGGCGGCAGGCGCATTGCCAAAGTATCTGCGTAATCAGGCTTGGAAGACTCTAAAAGAGCAAGGCAAAGCTTAAGGGGCTTAACGGTTATCTATTTGTTTTTTTTAACAAAAAATATTCAATATAAAAATGTTGTAGCGCTACTGGGATGAATTTTGCGCAGCATCGAATAAAAGCAGCACGCAAGGAGGGCTTATACCAGTAGCGCCCTTCAATTCATGACAACATTGTTTTTAATTAACTATATCATCATATCGAGCAGGCGCTACGTCTGTGGTTAGGAAAGCGTACGTGGACATTATTTTATTTATTCAAGCCGTCATCATGGGTATCGTAGAAGGTATCACTGAGTTTTTACCCATCTCTAGCACCGGCTATCTGATTTTATCTGCTGATATCATGGGCTTTTGGACCAAAGAAAAGGTCGATCTGTTCGTCGTCGTGGTACAGCTAGGCGCTATTCTCGCGGTTATTTACGACTATTGGGGCAGGCTGTGGCAAGCGCTGATAGGGCTGATAACCGGTAAGTCTGAAACGATGGGCAATCCGCGTCAGCTCGGGCTTAGTTTGATTGTCGCCACTATTCCGGTGATGATCGTTGGCTTTACTTTCGCCGATCAGATCAAGGCGTACCTGTTTAATCCTATTGTTGTCGCTATTATGCTCATCATCGGTGGTCTGCTGATATTTTATGTCGAAAAGCGCCCGAAAACGATTATCGCCAAAGAGGCAGAAGAGGTGAGTTTTAAGACCGCGCTAATGATAGGTCTATGTCAATGTTTAGCGTTAATACCAGGCACCTCGCGCTCGGGCGCAACCATTATCGGTGCGCTTTGGCTTGGCGTTTCGCGTAAGGCTTCGGCAGAGTTTTCTTTCTTTTTAGGTATCCCAGTGATCGTTGGTGCAGGCTTGCTTGATTTAGCGAAGCATCATGAGGTACTGGCTAGCAGTGAAGATTGGCTGGTATTAGCGATAGGCACGGTCGTGTCCTTTATCGTAGCGCTGCTATGCATACGCTGGTTGGTTGCTTGGGTAAGTCGCCGCGACTTTACTATTTTTGCTTGGTTACGCATTGTCACCGGCGTTATCGTGTTACTAGCAGCTTGGGTGTTTGGGTATCAGTTTGCCGGATAAAATGATAAAACTACTTTATGTTGACCACTCGCAGCTTGCCGCTGTTGAGCGCCTGCAGACATTAATTGCTGATAATCAACTGCCAATAACGCTCGCTGTAGAGCGCATTAAAGGTAAAATAAAACAGCGGTTAGCAGCACTAAATGCTGAAGGCGAGCAAGCCGCTTTGTTATTGGATAACAAAAATAAACTATCCTTATTAAAGGATGGTCTCAGCGTAGCACCAGAGTGGGATAAATTGCAGCGGCGGGTAGTGAGCGCCGGGCGTAAGTCGGAGCTGATATTAAGGGCGGCAAAAATCAGCGCAGACAGCCAAGTGATAGACGCAACCGCAGGCTTTGGTCATGACAGTTTGATATTGGCCAGCACCGGCGCACAAGTCACCATGCTCGAGCAAGAGCCGCTTATGGCATTATTACTATTCAGTGAGCAGCAGCGCATGAGTGCACAGCCCAACTGGCAAAAACTGATGGCGCGCTTAACTATTATCAACACGGACGCACTAAGTTATTTTGCTCAATTGCAAAAAAACACGACTGACCAAGCCGTAGCCGTTAATGTCGTTTATTTAGATCCGATGTTTCCAGAAGACAGCTATCAAGATAGTAAGACTGGCAAAGGCGCAAAAGTCGGCAAGCAGATGCAAGCGCTGCATCACCTCGCTCATCCGCCGACTTTAGATGAAGAGATGGCATTACTAAATAAAGCGCAGGCCGTGGTGGCCGATAATCAAGAAGGACGAGGACGGGTTATCGTCAAGCGTCCGCAGCAAGCGCCATTTTTGTCTCAGCAAAATCCCGATGAGAGTTGGCATAATGCAGCCGTCCGCTTTGATGGTTATTTCGTTTAGTGGAATATGAGCCATTATGTTTATATTGATCTTTAGTAGCAGTCAGCTTAGGAGAGAGCGATGTTAACCATCATAGTTTGGGCAGTAGGAGCCGCATTATTATTAATAAATATATTTTTGCGCACCCGTATTTTGCGTTTAGAAGGCGAGCTTAAAAAGCTACGCACTCCGCAAGAATATATGACCTATCTACGTCAGCAAAACGTCCAAGACAATAAAGTTGCAGCAATCAAGGCATTACGTAAGCAGTATCCTGAGTTGTCGTTAATCGAAGCCAATAGTCTGTATGAGAACCTATAAAGAGCATCAAAGTTATGAGTAGTACGCCCTTAGAGTTAAGCCTAAAAGACAAGCTGCATGCCTATATGCAGTTGACGCGCTTTGATAAACCAGTCGGTATAGAGCTGCTACTTTGGCCGACGCTGTGGGGTGTGATGCTAGCAGCGATGGGGCAGGCGCAAAAGCAGGGCATGGTGGCCGGCTTGCCTAGTCTAAAAGTATTTATTATCTTTGCGCTTGGGGCGATTTTGATGCGGGCGGCAGGCTGCGCGATTAATGATTTTGCCGATCGTAAAGTCGATGGTCATGTGACGCGCACGAAAGGCAGGCCGCTTGCTGACGGTCGTCTGTCAGGTCGTGAGGCAGTCGCCGCGTTTTTAATATTGGTGACTCTCAGTGCTTGTTTATTGTTTTTTTTACCGATACAAGTGTTCTATTGGTCGCTTGGTGCAGTAGTGCTAGCGTTTATTTATCCGTTTATGAAGCGCTTCACCCATCTGCCGCAAGTGTTCTTAGCTGCCGCCTTTGGTTGGGCGATTCCAATGGCTTATGTGGCGGTACAAGGCGCGCCTGATATTTGGTGTTGGCTGTTGTTTATCGCTTATATGTGCTGGACGGTGGCCTACGATACCCAGTATGCGATGGCAGATCGCGAAGACGATCTAAAGATTGGGGTCAAATCCACCGCGATACTCTTTGGCCGTTTTGATATCGTTATCATCTCTATTCTACAAGTATTGTTTTTGCTGATAATGGGCGTGGTATTGTGGCATTATTTTGCCCCAACGAGCTTAAATATCATTCCTGTCTTTGGCTTAGCCTTAGTAGCAATGATGTTCGCTAAGCAAAACAGCGCCTGCGCTAGCCGTCAGCCGATACCTTGTTTCCAAGCTTTTTTGGCCAATATCTGGGTCGGGCGTTACGTCTTTGTCTTAACCGCTATCTTTTGTCTATGGACGACTTTCAATGGGTAAATTCTCTGAGTCATTAAAGCGACGCTCGACTAAGAAGCCTGTAGTTAATGAAGTACAAACAGCTTACGAGATTAATCTTGCTGAGCATGGCTTGACCCGCGAAGAGGTTATTGCTACTGAGCGTAAGCTTGCCAAATTCGCTAATACTATGGATTCGGTGGTGCGCATACCTTTCACTAAGCAGGGCTTAGGTGCGGATGCGGCGCTATCCACCATTCCACTAGCAGGTGATATAGCCGGACTGATATTGACCAGTTATGCGTTTATTTTAGGCCGGCAATTAGGCGTTCCTGCCAATAAAATGACCCCAGCGGTACAGCTGGCACTGGTTGATACGGTAGTGGGTATCGTGCCCGGTATTGGCACCTTACTCGATATCTTTATTCGCCCAAGTCGTAAGACTTTGACTATCGTTCATCAGCATTTGCAAGACGAGTATGGCATTACTGAGACCACTCATCTAGATCGGCCGTTTTTGCATCAGAGCCTAGAGGATAAGCAGCGGCAGAGTGCGATTTGGCGCAATCCAGTCGTCGCTTGGATATACTTGCATATTCCTGATATTTTGGGGCTTATTATTATTGTCTTTGTGGTGCTGGGACTTTGGACCGTAATCAACGGGTTAATCGGCTTATTTTCTTAGGCTGAAACTATGAGTCTGACTCTTTTTAAGTCAGCCAATCATAAACACTAAGTCTGAGTCACTACTTCCGCCTCAGCGCTAGTCGCTTCATAACTTGTGATATTGCCGTTTTCTATTAGATCTATACTACTACCGCCGCCATGACTGACCAGCTCTATGCTACCATCCTTGGAGCGATAAGTAGGGTTATTACCTTGACCCTCTGGCGCGCTCAAGGTCAGTTTAGGTCTATTAGGTAGGGTAACAATCGCATTCAAAACACCTGTCGCTGATGTCTCAAAAACTACCGATAGGCTCTCACCACTAGCACTGCGATACTCTACATCGGTAATCTGCGTGCCTTTTATCGCCTGCTCTGGGTTTGGGCTGCTGGTCTCTGTGTTAGTCGTCACTCCTGCTGCGCCAAGGTCGTCCTCAAGTGACTCAAGCTCAATATCATGCTCGCTTGACGTCTCTTCTACAATTGTCGCCGATTTTTGCTCATTTTCTTCATTATTGACATCGGTTTCTTCAACTGTTGTTGCTACAGGCGCGGCTGACTCCTCAATGACTACCGTTTCAGTTTCAGGCTCTTGTTGGCAAGCTATCAATGCGAAGCTTGCTATACCTAAAGCCATAATAGGTAGTAGGCGAGTTTTAGGCTGAGTCGTAGATAAGTTTTTCATAATCGATGCCTTATTATTGATATACAAGCGCTGTAACACGTAACAGATGAGTTAAATTTAAGCCCACCCTAAGCTAACCACTTTTTTATTTTGTACAAACTTAACTGCTGACCGTAATAACCACTCGGCGCTTACCACCATAATCTCGGTGCTCGCACAAATAAATTCCTTGCCAAGTACCGAGTCCTAACGCGCCATTCACAAGTGGTATGGTTAAGCTCACCCCAAGCATTATGCTTTTAAAGTGTGCAGGCAAGTCGTCGCTTCCCTCAAGTGTATGACGATAATGGGGCTGATCGGCGGGCGCAACTTTATTAAGCCAATCTTCAGTATCTAAGCGCACATCAGGGTCGGCATTTTCATTGATAGCAAGGCTGGCTGAGGTATGCTGCAAAAATAGATGCACTAAGCCTATTTTTGTATCTCTCGATATCAGCTTGTCGATAGCTTGGTTAATCTGCGGCGTAATAATATGAATACCGCGCGAGTAGGCGGGTAGGGTTAGGGTGGTTTGTTGATAAGGCATCAGTTGCTCTCGCTATGAGGTTAGTGGCGTCTGCAGGCGTTTACGATTCGGCGATAACTTGCTCATCATCTCGCTTGATAAAGGCGCAAACGCTCCTAACATAATATCAGCCAAAGCCTCGGCACATACCGGTGCAAAGGCATAGCCTTTTGCGCCCATCGCACTCATTACCCATAGGCGCTGACTGCCCGTTAGTTGACCAACGATAGGATGATAGTCTGGCGTTTGCGTGCGTACGCCTGCGCGCGCTTGCCAAGACTGCATATCGCTTGGAACAATAGCGTCAAGCTCAGGAATAGCTGTGATTAATTTATCACGGCTAACCTCATGCTCATCTGCTCTTACACTAGTATCAATATCATTACGCACAAAACTTGCACCCAATAAAAACTGCGACTCTCCTTCTGCTACAGGATTTAACTTAGCATCGCCAGTTTTTGGCGTAAATAGACTACAATACCCGCCATATTTAAGCGGTAGTTTCGGTAGACTGCCAAGCTGTTTAGCAGTCGGCGTAAACCAAGACAGCTGCCCACGTATCTTACGACAATCAAAAATACGCTCGTCTAACTGATGACTCTCAAACGCGGCGCAAATTACTACATTTACTGCTTGTAGTGTGATTGTACTAGCGCTTTGTTCTGTATGATTGTGACCGCTAACGCTGATATGGTCTTTTTGCTCGTCTATCTGAGTCACTTCTAAGCGTTTAAAGCGAATCAGTGGATGAGCCAGAATAACGTCCTTTAATGCTTGCGGATTGATTAGACCTGACTGCGGTAGATATAAGTTCTCAGTCAAATCCTGCGCCGTTAATCCTGACAATTCACTTGCTTTGCTAGCTGGCAAGGTTGTCGCTAAATCATCAGGGTAAGCACTAATCTGACTACTGTCGATATTAGCCTTTAGTAGTAAATCAAGCGCCGCTGTCGGCTCGATAATAGGCGCGATATCTAGCTTTTTTGCTTGCTCATTGAGCTGTTTATAGAAGCGGCTGCTATAGAGATAACCGATCGTATGTAGGTGCTCATTAGCGTGATGAAGTGGCGTCATCTTCGGTGCGAGTAGGGCGCGCGGATTGCCCGATGCCCCTGCTAATGGCGCTGTTTTATCCAGTAGAGTCACTTTGATGCCGCGATTAGCCAACGACCAAGCCAGCATTAGCCCTGCAACGCCAGCACCAATAACGATATAGTGATAGTTATCTAAGGTAGAGCTTCGCTTAGAGTTATCTTGAGTAGGAGTTGTCGGCAAACTCTCACTGACTCTGGCAGTCAGCATCTCACGCTTACGGCCAAAGCCTTTGACTTTGTTTATCGTAAAGCCATGCTCTTGTAAGCCGCGTTTGACCACTCCAGCACAGCTATAAGTGGCTGCGGTAGTGACAACAAAGGAGAGACGCTGCAATTGCGCAAAAATCGTCTCTGCCCACAATGACTCATTGCAAGAAGGGGCAAAACCGTCTAAAAACCAAGCATCCACTTGTGGTTTGCTTCCAGTTTCAGTATCCGCAGTGCTAGTAGTTCCAGTATCTGTCGCTAATTTCGCTAGACTACTCTGAGCCTCACCAAGCCAAATATCAACGGTGAGATTATCCTCCTCGAAATGCAAGCGATGACAGCCTTCGATAAGGCTAGGGTATACCGCCAAAAAACTTTCAATATTTTGTGCCAGCTCAGGCGCGCGCATGCTCCACATACCCAAGATTTGCCTTAAGTCTGTCAGGAGGATAGGGTGCTTCTCGGTAGTGATAAAATGCAGTCGCGCAGTGTCTAGATTGGGATGTTCGACTCGTAGCTGTTGCCATAATTGCCAAACCGCTAGCAGATTAAGGCCAGTACCAAAACCTAATTCAGCAATAGTAAAGCACTGATGAGCTCTAAGATTGGCCAAGCGCTCAGCAAGCTGATTGCCCTGAATAAAAACATAACGCGACTCAGCTAAGCCGTCGGCATGAGAAAAATACACATCGCCAAACTCACCAGATACCGGCACTCGGTTACCGCTATCGTCACTCTGCCATGCGATATTGGCAGGGATAATCGGGTTTGCATAAGCGCTAGTGCTAGTGTTGGTAACATTAGTGACAAGAGTAGACATAGAGATCTCAACGGCTAAGAGAGATAAGAAAGGAGGTAGCTGACATAACCGACTATATCAGCTTAATTTATGAAATAACATTGTAAGGTTAGCAAGATTAGTAAGACATAGAACAGCTTAAGGGTATCTAAACTATCAAAATTAGCAAAACTACCAGCGCTCTCGGCGTACAAATACTAGCCAAGAGATAAAAATACCGACCAGTAAGCTAATCAACACTGTAAAAGCACCGTATAAAAACAGCTGACCTTTGCTCTCATAAACCAAGACATTAGCCTGTGTCTGCAAGTCATTGACTTGTCGCTGCAACTGCGCGTTACGGCTGAGTAGCTGTTGGTTGGCGGCCGATAGCGCTTGGTCTGTTGGCTGTAGTTCAGTGGCAAGCGTTGGTTTGCCATCGGCATCGGTAGTCGCCGCTGGTCGCACTGACGTTGACGTCTCAGCCGGCTCGGATTGTGCGGTTGTTGGCTCTGTAGAAGATACGGCTGATGCCGCTTGCACACTAGCAGCGCTGAACAGTAAGGCCATAGCCAGTAGAGCAAACAAAGCGCACTTGATGATATAAGTTGGCACTAAAGAGGTTTGACTCACGATGATAAAACCTTATCGCTAGGTAGGGTGTGGATAAAAGGTCTGACATCGACATGGCTATACACGCCATCGCGTAGATAAGGCTCAGCATCGACCCAAGCTTGCGCTGCTGCTAACGACTCAAAATCCGCGATAATAACACTACCTGACATCGCTGCCGCATCATGTTCAATAGGCGTGGGACCAGCGATAATTAGACGCTTGTCGCGCTCTAGAGCTTGCAAGCGCTCGACGTGTTCTGTCCGCGTGATCTTACGCTGGGCACTGCTATTTGCCACATCGTGACCGATAATTACAAATAAGGGCATTAGGTTTCCTTTAATAAGAATAATGAATAATAACGACTTATTATTATCAAAATTAGCATTTAGTAAAGTGCTGTTATTCGTATATAGTCGGTGCTCATTAACAACCTCTCATAACACGATAAGCTTCAGGGGTTGTATGAGCAAACCATTGAATAATAAGCGCTATTTAGGTTTTTGATCCGTCAAGGCCGGATTAATATGGTTTTTTAATACCGCGAACTGCGCAATAATAAATACCAGCATAATAGGTATCCAGCCGTAGGTTTTAAAATTAATCCAAGCCTCATCAGACATCGTAAATGCCGTGATATAATGAAGCACACCCATTAATACAAAAAACAAAGCCCAAGCGACGGTCAGCTTTTTCCAGCCGCTCATGGTCAGAGTGAAGACCTCTTTCATCGCCAATTGCATTAAGGGTTTATTAATAGCGGCGCTGACAAACAATGTTAAGGCAAAGATGCCATTAATAATAGGGGACTTCCAACGTAAATAAACGTCATCACGCAGCAGCAAGGTGCCGCCACAAAAAACAATGGTCAATAATAACACCACCCATTGCTGCTTATCGAATTTGCCTTTTTGGCGAATAAAGTGAATGGCATAAACGATGACAGTAGCGATAAGCAAAGCGCCCGCCGCTGCCAAAATACCATTTTGCCTAGCAACAACGAAGAAGGCAATTAGGGGAATAAAGTCTAATAAGGCTTTCATAGCAGATGAGATGTCCAACAAAAACGTAGAGTGTAGTTTACACGTCTACTGTACTAAACAAAAGCAGTCAGAGCTGCAATAACCATATATAACCAAGCAGATATGGCTGTTACCTTTACTTTCTTTATTTTGATCTGACGATAACACTTTAAGGCCCGCTTTATGAAGATAGACTTGCATTGTCACAGTACTTGCTCTGATGGCACTTATGCGCCTACTGAGGTGGTACAGCGTGCTCATAGCGCCGGCGTTGAGGTATTGGCTTTGACCGATCACGACACGCTGCTGGGTATCGATGAAGCAAGAGCTGCAGCTACTGCTTGTGGTATGCAGCTGATTAACGGCGTTGAGATCAGTTGTGAGCATACGCTAACGGGCGGTTATGGTAAAAACAAATCCACCAACAAGATCATTCATGTAGTGGGGCTTGATTTTGCTGATCGCGCGCAGATGCATGCCACCTTGCAGCACCTGCAAGACAGCCGTGCGACGCGCGGTCAGCGAATCACCGAAAAACTCAGTGAGCTTTTGGCTATCGATTATGATGAGCTTTGGCAAGATGTACTGACTAAAGCAGGCGGTAATCCGCAAGCAGTAGGGCGCGCCCATATTGGGCAAGTGTTGTTTGAGCGCGGTGAGGTCAAAACGGTACAAAAGGCATTTGACAAGTATCTGGCAGATCACAAGCCAGCTTACGTGGCGATTGAGGCGCTGAGTATGGCACGCGGTATCGAGCTTATTCATGCATGCGGCGGCAAAGCAGTGCTCGCGCATCCTACCCGCTATCATCTCTCAGCCACGCGAGTGCGTAAACTCATCAAAGAGTTTGCCGAGCTTGGCGGCGATGCCTGTGAGTTACCGGCTGATAGTGAGCCGGTCAGCACTCGGCGTATGGTCGATCGCACTATCGCTGAGCATCAGCTAGCCACCTCTATAGGTAGCGACTTTCACGGTAGTAACATGCCTTGGCGACGCCTTGGTGATGTACCTACTTTGCATGAAGAGCAGCGAGGGATTTGGCAATCCTTTGATTCATTATCTTGCTAGGGCGTGTTGAACATTCACAAGACTGACGTATAGAATGACTATACTTACAATTTTTATCTGCAAATCGTCTAAAAAATAGTCTCTGTCAGTGCCACGGTCGAATGCTCAACAAACCCTAAACTTGCGCCTGTTAGTTTTTTGAGCTATTGAGATTTTATTATTGAATCAGCACTTTACATTCGATAATATCAATAAAAAACTCGATTTATTTATACCAACCTGTATACGGCTGCGTATCCATGGCTATTTCGATATATCAATTAGGCTATAAGAAGCTCTCTCAGATTATATTTGAATGGCAAATAGCCGATCGTACCTCGCTACTTGCCTTATTTATTTTTATAGAAGTCGCTCTGCATTGGTTGTGGTTTTTTGTGGTATGGTTGTGCCGAGATACCGTTGAACCTTATGTCGATATGCATCTGTTTTACCCGCTTTGGTTAGGCGTTACGATCACTGGGGTGCTGCTGTGGTGGATGATTGGTTATTTATCACGTATAAAAAGTAACTATAAACAACTACTGCGTTGGCAGCTTACATTAGTGCTGCTCTATACGGTTTATATCACTTCTATTATCATCATGGTCGGCTACAGTAGTCTAGTCGCTGGCGTATCGCTGATTAGCGGTGCTATTTTGGGGATGATGCTTATAAAGCGTCGTTATGCATGGCGTATATTTTTATTACAGATATTTTTAGTGCTACTGGCCATTATCTCTCCTTACTTTGGTATCAGTTTGCCCAATTTGCGGCAAATGCCGGTCATCTCTCCGCTGATTGATATTTATAGTTATCTCACTTATAACGAGATTATGACTATCGAAAACGCTATTGCCGCTTTTATTTTCACAAAAGAGACCTTGGATTGGGATGATATTAGTGAGCTACAGCGCTCATCGACTTTTTTTTGGCGCTCAACTCATGTCTATTTGGCACTTCCTAAAGCGCTTTTTACCGTCTATATTTTTCGTAAGCTGCTATATATCTTGGATGAGAGTAGAAAGGAGATTTTGGAGCATGCCCATAAAGATGAGCTAACGACTTTAGATAACCGCCGTTATGGCTTGACGCAAATGCAGCAGACCTTAGCAGACGCTACAGCCACGCAAGACTATAGTGTGATTTTATTAGATTTAGATCTTTTTAAAGAAATTAACGACAGCTATGGCCACAATGTAGGCGATCAAGTATTACGCGAAGTGGCGCAAGTCTTAATTGATTCGCTAGCGACGACTGACGCTATCATTAGTCGTTATGGGGGTGAGGAGTTTTTGATTGTGCTACCCAATACAGCACATGCTGAGACCCTGAGTATCGCTGAGCAGTTGCGAGTAAGAATCGCTGAACACGTCATCCAAACCGAGGACAAGGATAGTGTCAAAGTGACTGCGAGTTTAGGGATTTATACCTTAACGGCTGATGAGCTCACGGTGATCAAAGACAGGCACTTCTCAAAAGAACGAGCGCTACTCAGCTCACAAGCGAAACCGACGCGCACGCGAGCAGCAGTATTTAGCCAAAACAAACCCAGCGGTTCTGCTAACGCTTTATCCGATATTCAGCAGCAGCTACCAAAGGATATCTGCCAGCACTTGATCAGTAGCGCTGATAAAGCACTATACGAAGCCAAAGATAGAGGGCGCAATGAGGTGGTCAGTGCTAATGATTTATTAGCAGTGGAAGCATAGAGGCGCAGTTGTTAACTTAATGACAGATAAATGTCTATAAGCTAGCGTACCGTTAAATGCTCAACTACACTTGCCAATACGCTAGTGGCAAAGCTGCCTGTCGTCAACGTAAAGCTCAAGACCAGCGTTTGCTCCCCATCTTGCTCATCCGCCCATCGCCAGCTCAAATCCTCAACCGGTAGTCGCAGTGCTCGTCTTTGCGCTTTTACCTCACGCTGCTCAAGTCCTGTTGCTAAGGCCGCCAATAAAGCATCTTGCTTTACGACTGTGTCCTCTAATTTAGCAGCTTCTCCTGCTACTTTATTATTGCCTGCGCCCCACATGACCGCGGTTGGATGAATATCACCGCTGGCCAATCGCGCTTGCAAGGTCTCATCCATGTGCTCGCTGGCAAATATCGAGCCTGAGCCATTTAGATTAAATACCTCGCCATTTAATCCTGTATTCCAGCTGCCGTCTTGCACTCTAGCGGCCAATATCTGATTAAAAATGAGGCTTCGCGCCGCCGATAACTCCATCGAGTTTTGCTCGCGTACGGCACTTTTACGTTTATTTTTCTTTTTAGCTGATGAAGTGCTTTTTAACGGTCTGGCAAATAGGTTTAGCGCTTCGCGGATATTATTACCACCAAAACCAAAGCGCTGCGGACCAAAATAGTTAGGCACGCCGGTCTTGCTGATGGTCTGTAAGTGCTGCTCTACGGATGATTTATCGCCCAGCGTTTGATCTTTTGCAAACTCAATATCACGTAGAGTAATCACAAATTGATTGGCGTTATGCGTACCGCGATTTAATTTTTTATTATGCCAATGCTCAGCGATAATTTTGACCGTCTCATGCTCCTTGATATCTACAGGCGCAAAGTCGCTATCAGGCTTTTGTTTTTTAGGCAGCCGTAGACTAAACCACTGCGTCGTTAGCGCTTGGCGATCTTTAAGTCCTGAATAGCCGACATCGCGCAAAGGTATGTCCGCCCATTCAGAGAGTAATTTAGCTAAATAAGCGGTATTAATCCCTGATTTTTTGATATGTAGCCACAAGTGCTCACCCTCGCCTGTGAAGTCTACCTCTAACCGCTCATTGACCACAAAGTCTTCAGGCTTAGCTTTATAGAGCGCCTGTTTGATAGGTGGCTTCATAGGCTGAGGTAGATCAGCGGAATGGGTTACTGCCGCAAAGTCGATAGTGGCAGGGTCAAGATGTTGATTCTCTATAGCAGTCATAAGAAAGTCATTTAATAAGTGATAAAAGAATTATAGTCAGATCAGACAAAGATTGTTACAAATCTAAGCGCGCTACTGGTATAAATTTTACTTGCGTGCTGTTGTCACAGAGGCTGCGCAAAATTCATTCCAGCAGCGCTATGTCACTCTTAAAGTGAATTGACTATAGTAAGACATTTAGGTTGATTCACTGAGTAAAGTAGCATAAACGCTTAACGCTTAAACTATCGAGTTTTGGATTAACCGCTGAAAAGTTACGATTTGCAACGCGCTAGATATACAAAAAAACATCGCCCGCCAAGTGGTCTTGCTACTATTAAAGATAACGCCATTTTTAATGGTGCTTATTTATCTGCAATATTAAAAAAGTAGTGCTTCACAATCAGCCTAGTAGAAGCAACTAACGATCAATGCCTAATAATGAAATAGCAAACGTTAAGGATAACTTATGACTGACAATAACAAAATTACTATTAGCGCAGAGGGTATAAAAGATGGCGGTATGAAGTCGTTCAAACAAGACGATGATAGTATCATTTTAATCACCCGCGATGGCGATGAGTTTAACGCTTTTGATGGTAAATGTCCTCATGCAGGCGCGGACTTAGGTGAAGGACTACGCTGCGGTAATCGCGTGATTTGTCCTTGGCATCACGGCACTTTTGATAGTATTGATGGCTCGCTGATAGAGCCGGTTGCGATGAAAGGCTTGACGCGCTATAGCGTGACTAGGCAAGGCGACAACTTAATCGTTGATACGACTAGCAATATCAACGAACGAGCAGATAACGATCAGCTCGCTGATACGCATACCATCATCGTCGGCGGCGGCGGTGCAGGCTTTATGACCGCCAATCAGCTACGTCACACGGGTTATGGCGGCAAAATCACCCTAATCAGTGCCGACAATAAAGCGCCTTATAATCGCCCTTTGTTGTCCAAAGCGTTTTTAGCAGGTCAAATGGATGAGAGTAAACTTATTTTAGGCGGCTCAAATTGGGCTGATAGAAACAATATCGACTTGCGTCTGAATCAGCGAGTCAGCGAAGTCTTGCCCAATGAGAACGCCATTATTATCGAAAATAACAATGGCGATAATGAAAAACAAAGCGCAGACTTTTTGGTGGTGGCGACCGGCGCTGAACCTAAGATACCACCGTTTAAAGGTGCTGATCTTGCAGGCGTGTTTACGCTACGTAGCATGAGCGACGCCAAAGCCATCAAAGAGGCCAGCCAAGATAAGCAGGTGGTCATCGTGGGTACTGGGTTTATCGGCATGGAAGCTGCAGCGGCGTTATCGCAAGCAGGCGAGGCCGCCTCAATCACTGTCGTTGGTCGTAGCGCGCGGGTAATGAGCAATATCGTCTCTGAGGCGGTGAGTAATGCGCTCGTCAAACTGCATGAAGAAAATGGGGTGCGCTTTGTGTTTGGTGCAGGTGTTGAGAGCATCGATGGAGACGGCAGTCACGTCAGCAGTATCACACTGTCAGACGGCAGTACGCTGGCAGCGGACGTGGTGATTTTGGGTACAGGAGTAGCACCGCGCACTGATCTGCTTGAGCAGGTAAATGATCCTGATGGCGTACAAGTCGATAACGAGTTGCAGCTGCGCGATGGTGTATATGCGCTAGGCGATATTGCCAAAGCCACCAATCAGATGGGACGTATGCGTATCGAACATTGGCGCGTCGCCTTGCAGCATGGTATCGTAACCGCAGGCGCTATCTTGAATGATGATAACGTTAACACGCTAGAGGAACGTATTCCTTTCTTTTGGACGGCGCAATATGGCAAGAGCCTGCGCTATAGTGGTCATGCCGCGACGCCAGATAAAGGCATTTTATTTGGTACGCCTGACGATTTAGATTACATTGAGTACTATTTTGATGACGAAGGAGAGAATACTCGCGCTAGTGCCGCCAGCTCCCTAGGCCGAGACAAAGAGCTGATTGCTTTTAGCGAATTATTACGCCGTGGTCATGCGCCAACCCGCGCTCAAATCAATGCAGGATTCGATATTATCGAGCAAGCCCATGCGCTATCACCATAGACTAATTAGCGGTTAATAATTATCATAAAGGCTGTCCTAGTATATTAGGTCAGCCCTTTTTATTAGCAGTAATGTTTAGCCCGAGAGAGTACCCAAATGACTGATACCGCGAAAAACAAAAAAACTGACAATGACACTGCTGACAAAGCAGCAAAAGTATTTTTGCGGCAAGCGGATGCTAATGATGTGAGCGCTTTAGAGCAACTCTTAAACCTCTGCTATCGCCAAGATGAAGGCTGGACCAATGAGGCCGATTTGGTGGGCGGTATTCGCACTACGGCAGACGAGCTAGCTGGCGTCATTGCCAATCCTAAGCACTATGTTTTTGTTTATCCACAGACCGATACCGGCGAGCGCGGCGGCAAGGAGATAGGCGAGCTATTGGGCTGCATAGCTGTCGATATAAAGGTCGAGACAGGTTCAGATAAAAAATCTCATAGTAACAAAGCTTATATCGGTATGTTTGCCGTACATCCAAAGCTGCAAGGAGCGGGCATCGGTAACGTGATATTGCAGGCCGCCGAAACTTTCGCTGAAAGACATCTAAAAAGTAACAATCAACCCACCCGTCTTACTATGTCCATCTTAAGTCACCGCCCTGAGCTATTAGCCTACTATCAGCGCCGCGGTTATCAGCTAAATGGTAATAGTATGCCGTTTCCTGTCGATGGCAATAATGGCGAGCCTAAGCGCGATGACTTAGTGCTATTGGAGCTTGAGAAAATCGTTAACGCATAACAGCGGACTTTACTTTATGCGCCCCAAAAGTGACCAAAAGTCATAAACAGCCCAATGCTGAGCAAGATAAACGCCACAATGATTAAGCGCTTGAACCAGTTAAAAGCAGGCAAGCGGGTCGCAGGGTCGTCAGACATCAAAAATGCAAACAAGAACAATAAACTTGCTGCTAAAGTCATAATGCCTAAGCCAACAGGTAAAATATAAAGGTAGACGGCTACCATCTTGCAACTCTCTTATCGTTTATTAGAATACTGGCATAATAACAGCAAGGATATTGAACTGTCTGCAAGTCACTTGAGGCTAAGGCATAAAAAGAGCAAGATACTAGCAAAGATAAAAGGCTATAAAAAGCAGTGCTATTGACAAAGAAATTATGTTGGGTTTTAAAGGGTGTTTAGGTATACTTTGAGCACTACCTAATCGAAACGAGAATATGATGAGACGTATAAAAAAATTAGCAATCATCGCTGTATTGACACCGCTCTTTGCCGCTTGCTCGAGCGGCCCCTCTGATAGTGACGTAGAAGAGCTGATTCAGGCGCAGTATGACAAGGCCAATAGCATCATGGACGATGCAATGGTGCAAGCGGGCGATGATGAGATGGCAAAAGCTGTGAGCGGCATGATGGCAGGTATGATGCCAACGCTTGAGAGCGTAGACAATGTCAGCTGTGATACGACTGAGGATGACAACACTTATCTGTGTACCGCTGATGTCACGCAAACCATCGGTGGCAATAGTCGTACTGATAGCGGCGCTTTTAAGGTCAGTGATGTCAATGGCGAATGGGTATTGACGCCATAGTGGTTGGTATGAGATACAAACGATGAAAAAAAAGGAGTGCCCAAGCGGCACTCCTTTTGTTATTTAACTCTATATGTTTACTCTTTATTGATCAGCTTCTAGTGACAGCAATAACACTTGTTAACGCCTATAACGCTCATCTAGCGCCCATTAACGCTCGTTAACGCCCACTAACGCATTGTCACAAACTCTTCTGCACCGGTTGGATGAATAGCAACGGTATTATCAAAGTCTGCTTTGGTCGCGCCCATCTTCACTGCTACGGCAAACCCTTGCAGCATCTCATCGACACCGTAACCGATGCCATGTAGGCCAATGATTTTCTCCTCATCACCTAAGCACACCAGCTTCATTACGCACTTTTGGCGATGCTGAGTCACGGCGCTATACATCGAGGTAAAGGTCGAGGTGTAGCACTTAATGTTGTCTTTGCCATGTAGCTTGACCGCGTCAATCTCAGATAAACCAATAGTACCGATAGCGGGATGAGTAAATATAACCGTCGGTATCAAATCATAAACCAAATGCTCATTGGTCTTGTTGTTAAACAAGCGCTCAGACAGACGCCTACCAGCGGCGATAGCAACTGGTGTCAGATCAATGCTGTTTTCGATAATGTCACCGACCGCGTAAATACCATCGACATTGGTATTTTGGAATTTATCGACTTTGATTTTACCATTGGCAGTCGTCTCGACTCCGGTCACCTCCAAGTTGATATTGTCAGTAGACGGCGCGCGGCCAATCGCCCAAATCAGACAATCAACCGTATCTAGCGTGCCATCTTTAGTAAATAGCTCTAAGCTGCCATCTTCGTTTTTATTGACCTCAGTGAGCGTAGTGTTGGTATGTAGATGAATACCGTCTTGCTCCATCTCTATCAGCAGCGCCTCGACGATAGTATGATCAAACGAGCGTAGCGGCGAATGCTGACGCACGTATAGATGCACCTCAGCGCCTAAGCTGTTGAGTACGCCTGCGATTTCAACAGCAATATAGCCTGCGCCTGCGATAGCGACGCGTTTGGGCAAATGAGTCAATTCAAAGAAGCCATCAGAATCGATACCGTGCTCTGCGCCTGGGATATCAGGGAAAATAGGATGACCGCCCGTCGCAATCAAAATATGATCAGCAGTGATTTGCTCGCCATTGACCTCTACGGTATTGGTATCGACGAATTTAGCAAAGCCTTTAATCACTTCCACGCCATTTTTGGCTAAGTTATTGTCATAAGAGCGATGGATATTCTCGATGTACTGCTGACGGCTTTGAATGAGTTTTTGAAAATCGAAATTCTTTAACTCAACCTCGAATCCGTAGTCTGGCGCGTACTTCTCAATCGCCTCAGCGACTTGCGCGCCGTACCACATCACCTTTTTGGGTACGCAGCCCCAATTGACGCAAGTGCCGCCTAATTGCTCCGCTTCGATAATCGCGCACTTTTTGCCATAGCTTGCTGCACGGTTAATGGAGGCAATACCGCCGCTACCGCCGCCAATGGAAATATAATCATAATGCTTTGTCATTGTTATGTCTCTTCATTAAGTTTCGGTACAGTTTTGAACTCTATTGTAATGGGTATGGATAATCCATCTTACAAGTTTTTTATCACTTAGATTAACACATGAAGTGCAATACCAAATGCAAGGTGAAAAAAAGACCTAGATGCGCTAGCATCAAAGTTTTTA